>NZ_JAJFZH010000037.1:0-19665 GCF_020733145.1 Chryseobacterium sp. X308 | reverse complement strand
TTATACTATGATTTGATATTTATCATTTTTCTTCTTTGTAATAATATTACATGTATATATAATATTACGTGTTCAAACACTTTGGATATCCTAAAAATTCCTTATTTTTGCAAACCTATAATTTACAATAAATATGTTTAATAGTTTACAGGATAAATTAGACAAGGCATTACACAATATTTCCGGAAGAGGAAAAATTACTGAAATCAATGTGGCGGAAACCGTAAAAGAGATCCGTAGAGCATTGGTAGATGCCGACGTTAACTATAAAGTTGCGAAAGATCTTACAAAGAGAGTTCAGGATAAAGCATTAGGAGAAAACGTTCTTACTTCCCTTACTCCGGGACAGCTGATGACGAAAATTGTTCATGATGAACTGGTAGACCTGATGGGAGGTTCTCAGGAAGGAATCAATCTTTCAGGAAAACCTACTGTAATCCTTATTGCCGGTCTTCAGGGATCCGGTAAGACCACTTTCTCAGGAAAGCTTGCTAATTATTTACAGACAAAAAGAAATAAAAAACCCTTACTGGTAGCATGTGACGTTTACCGTCCTGCAGCGATTGATCAGCTGAAAGTATTGGGAGGACAGATCAAAGTTCCTGTTTATACTGAAGAAGGTGCTACCAATCCATCTACCATTGCTGAAAACGCGATCAATTTCGCAAAATCAAACGGTCATGATGTTGTGATCGTGGATACAGCAGGTCGTCTAGCTATTGATGAGCAGATGATGAACGAGATCAAATCCGTACATTATTTCATCAAACCGCAGGAGACTCTTTTCGTAGTTGACTCAATGACTGGTCAGGATGCTGTAAATACAGCAAAAGCATTCAACGATGCCTTAAACTTTGACGGTGTTGTATTAACGAAATTAGATGGTGATACTCGTGGTGGAGCTGCTTTAACGATCCGTTCTGTTGTTGAAAAACCAATCAAGTTCATCTCTACAGGAGAAAAGATGGAAGCATTAGATCTTTTCTATCCGGAAAGAATGGCGGACAGAATCCTGGGAATGGGAGACGTAGTTTCCTTAGTAGAAAGGGCTCAGGAGCAGTTTGATGAGGAAGAAGCTAAAAAACTTCACAAAAAAATTGCTAAAAACGAGTTTGGTTTTGATGATTTCCTTAAGCAAATCAACCAGATCAAGAAGATGGGTAATATGAAGGATTTGATGGGAATGATTCCTGGAGTTGGAAAAGCAATCAAAGACGTAGAAATCAGTGATGATGCATTCAAACACATTGAAGCCATCATCTATTCTATGACTCCTGAAGAAAGAAGAAGACCTTCTATCATCAATACTCAGAGAAAAGGAAGAATTGCTAAAGGTGCCGGAAGAAAAATTGAAGATGTGAATCAATTGATGAAGCAGTTTGATCAGATGGGTAAAATGATGAAGATGATGCAGGGACCTCAGGGAAAACAAATGATGCAGATGATGAGCAAAATGCCGAATATGCCTGGAATGGGTGGAATGTTTGGAAAATAAGAAAGACAAAATCATTCATAAAAAAAACTCTCAGAAATTCTGAGAGTTTTTATTTTTATACGGGTATCTGTTTATTTAAACTTGTATCCTACTCCTAACTGGAAGAAATTCATTTTTAATTTTTCTCCATCCGCAGGATTTTTGATCATATTGGTAAGACCAAAACTGTAACGTGCATCTACAAATAATCCTTTATATACGTCATAATCAGCTCCCAGGAACAAACCGAATTCTGTAGACTTCAGTCCGTTATCAAAATAATTTTCAAGATATTTTTCACCTTCGTTGATAGCAGATGGATTAGACTGCGCCCCACTCACTTCAATTTTAGCTTTTGTATTGGTTCTGAAACTTACATATGGACCGGCATAAAGCCCTAGTTCAGGAGTTGCATAATACCTTGCAGATACAGGAATAACAATTCTGTTAAAATGCAGTTTTTCCGTCACAGTAACTCCGGAAGCTTTTACTACCGCTTTACCTCCCAGGTTAGCATACTCCACTTCTCCCTGTAACGCAAATTTATCGTTCAGTTTATGCTCAACCAAACCTCCGATATAAAAACCGGATTTGGATTTAAGACTTGCTCCTATCCCGTCAAAATTGACGCTATTGGCATCGGAATTTAATGTTGACAAAGCATAACCTGCTTTTACACCGAATGTAGTTTGTGCTTTTAAACCTGCAAATAAAGCAATTGCAGACGCTAATAAAATTTTTTTCATGATTTATTGTATTAAAAAAATGTTCGCAAAAATACAAAAAAGCCTTGGGAAACCTCAGGACTTTCTTGCGATATGCTTTGTTTACTATTTTGCAAATACATATTTCACTCCAAAAGTCACGGAAGTTAAATTGATACCCAATTTGTAATCATTAGTTCTTTTCGCCCCTTCCAGGTCTTTTTTATAAGTATTGTATCCGAATTCTCCTATTGTAGCTTCAATTGACCAGTTCTTAGTCAGGAAATAATCCAGCCCCGGTTTAATATTCACTCCAATGGTAGTGTAGTTATTTTTTTCTGTAAACGGAGCAGAAAGTATAGGGTCTCCGCCATCACCTTCACTGTTAAAATCCAGTTTTTCCTTACCAAATTCCAATGGAACCTGTAATTGTCCAAAGATGTATAATTTATCAGATAAAGTCCAGTATTTTCTCACAAAGGGAGCAACAACAAATGCGTTATCTGTATTTTTTATTTCAATTGTATTAAGGAATCCAAAACCTCTTACCGTATATTTTGTAACGGCACTTTTATAGCCTATCCCAAGTCCTACTGCTAAGTTGTTATTAACGAAATATCCAGCTGTTGGAAGAATTCTGATCACATCATCCTTTGTTTTGGCTTCGAATTCATTCTTTTCATTATGATAATATCCTACCTGTCCGGAAAGATAAGAAGTCCCTTTTGCAATCTGTGCATTTGACAAACCAAAAAGCGCCACAGCACCTATCAATACTATTTTTTTCATGATTATTATATTAGTTTTGAATAGCAAAAAGCCCTAAGAGTTTCTCAGGGCTTTCTTGCTATATGCTTTGTTTATTATTTTGCAAATACATATTTAACTCCGAAAGTTACAGAAGATAAATTCAATCCGAAGTTGTAGTTGTTTGTAGCATCACCATCTTTTGGCTTGTAGTTGTTATAACCGAACTCACCGATAGTAGCTTCGATAGACCAGTTTTTGTTTAAGAAATAATCTAAACCTGGCTTCACAGTAACACCAATCTGAGTATATTTAGCTTCAGTAGATGTAGAAGTAGAAGCTGTAGTATTTCCAGAAGTAGTTACAGAACTGTTTTCAGTTTCAGTTTTTCCAAACTGCATTGGCACTGCTAACTGTCCGAAGATGTATAGCTTATCAGATAAAGTCCAGTATTTTCTTACGAATGGAGCAACAACAAAAGCTGGTTTTTTAGTTACATTCTCGCTAACAGTTGTTGTGTTAGGTAGAGGATATGTAGTAGAAGTTGTTGTAGTCTTTTCAGTTTCGTAACCTACACCTAGACCAATTGCTAAGTTAGTGTTTACAAAATATCCAACTGTAGGTAATACGTTGAAATTTTCTTTTTTATAGTTACCATTGTCAGTTTCTTTTTGAGAATAACCAACAGATCCTGATAAATATGTAGTTCCTTTAGCAATCTGAGCGTTTGATAAACCAAAAAGTGCAACAGCACCCGCTAATAATATTTTTTTCATTGTAAAAAATTTTAATACTTTCTGAGGGCAAATTTACAGTGGTCCCCAGTAATATTAAAATTTGTTAATGTGATTAATATCATTACTAAAATATAGGGTTTTATAAAAATAAATCCTAGTCAAGAGATGTTAATGAGTTTTTCACAATTTTATGAATAAAAAAATAACTTTTTTTCAACCAGAGCTGAATATATTTAGTTTTTTAAATTTTGTATTTTTTACCAAAACCCCATAAATTCTGGTAAAATGCTAAAGCCCATTAACTTAAAACGCTTATTTCAAAGCCATTAACTCTTAAAATTTAAACAAACGTTTATTATTTGAGGTTATTTTTTCTTTTTCTTGGTTGTCACAGCCCCTTTATAACAAAAGTTCTGATAAAAAATCTGTACAATCTATATATAATATAATCAAAAAACTCCGGCCGAAGGCCGGAGTTCTCATATGCAATTGCTTTTTCTTATTTCAAAAAGAAATTAAATCCTAAGTTTACAGCTCCTACGTTCCAATTATGTTTGTACCAACCATAATCACGTCTGTTGCTGATAGACTGATATCCGATATACAACTCTCCTTTGGACATCTGGTATCCAAATTTAGGCTGTGCATAGAAACCACCATCTACTCCATCCTTTGTAGAAATACCATATCCAAGGTCTAATCCTACAAAAACAGGAGCTCCTTTAAATTTATATTTCCCGGAAACAGCTACAGGAACAAATCCGAAATCATCAAAGTTATCTTTTCCAAAGAAATGAGAATATCCTGTTGTTACCCCAAGGTCGAAGCCTTTGGCAATATTCCACATATAAGCTGCATCCACTCCTAATGTAAATGAAGATACATCACTTGCATCAGATACAGGAACACCGATATGTCCACCCAATTTGAAACCTTCCTGCGCCTGAGCAACACCTCCTAAAAGTGCAAAAGCACCTAGTAATAATAGTTTTTTCATTTTTTTAAGTTTAAATTTTACCCTGCAAAAATACTAATTATTTTCATCATTAGAATAAAATTGCCTTATAACAGAAAAGCAGGACAAAATTTGTCCTGCTTTTAATATCATTTGAAAGTAAATTTTTCAGAATTAGTTTCCTCCGAATTTGAAACCTACACCTACCTGTACGAAGCTGTTGGTTAACTTTTCATTCCCTTCAGCGTGTTTCGCAAGGTTAGAAACTCCAAGGTTGTATCTTGCATCAAAGAACAATCCGTTTTCCAATGCATATTCAGCACCAAGGAATGGAGCAATATTCAAAGTGTTCATTTGATCTTTAATATCTCTTTCGTCATTAGCATCAATCTCAAATCCAGGAATTCCGAATCCAAAATCAGCAGTAAGCTTTTGCTTTGCAGAAAGGATCACTCCGAAGCTGGCCCCTGCAGAAACTGATAATCCTTCAGTAATGAAATACTTGGCAGAAATAGGAACTAATAAAGTATGATAAGTCTGCTTTGCTTTTACATTTAAAAAGGTTGTCGGATCTTCCGGATCAGCTTCAGCCACATTCACTTTTCCTCCAAGCGGAGAATATAACAGTTCTCCCTGTAGGGCAAATTTATCACTTAGCTTATATTCAGCGATACCACCGATATAAAATGTGTGTAAAGGATCTGAAGTTTCAGACTGATTGTCACCTTTCAATTTAACTGTAGAGTAAGAGTATCCGGCTTTTGGACCAAATCGAAATTCCTGTGCGTTGGCACAAATTCCCATAGCAGCGACTGCTGCAACAAGTAAAAGTTTTTTCATGTTTAGTTAGTTTTTACATTTAAGGTGTGCAAAGCTAACTATTTTTTTCAAATTAACAAATTTTAACCAACTTATTTAAGGTTAATAAAAGGTTAATAGAAACTTTTACTCATTTTTACTAGTCGTTTCTTAATCTTTTCTCTTCGTCGTTATAGGCAAGGATAATCTTTCTTACCACCGGGTGTCTTACCACATCTTCTTCTGTAAGGTGTACAAATCCTATTTCTTTCACCCCATTTAAAATTCTCATGGCCTCTTTCAGTCCGGACTGCTGGTTTTTCGGAAGGTCAATCTGACTTGGATCTCCCGTGATAATGAACTTGGCATTCATTCCCATTCTGGTAAGGAACATTTTCATCTGGGCATGAGTGGTATTCTGTGCTTCATCCAAAATCACAAAAGCATCATCCAGGGTACGTCCTCTCATAAAAGCCAATGGAGCCACTTCAATCACTTTCTTCTCCATGAAACCTTCCAGTTTCTCATGGGGAATCATATCACGAAGCGCATCGTACAACGGCTGTAAATACGGATCCAGCTTTTCTTTAAGGTCACCAGGAAGAAATCCCAGACTTTCTCCTGCTTCTACAGCCGGTCTGGTCAGGATAATTCTTTTTACTTCTTTATCTCTCAAAGCTCTTGCTGCCAACGCAACGCTGGTATATGTTTTTCCTGTACCTGCAGGTCCAATGGCAAAAACCATGTCCTTTTTCTCTGTTTCTTTTACCAGCTTTTTAAGATTGGTCGTCTTAGCTTTAATAATTTTTCCGTTGACTCCTTTTACGATAATATCCTGGTCGAATACCAGTTGTTTCTCGTTTTCGTCTTTAATATTCAATATATTTTCAACATCTTTCAGTCCTATTGAATTGTTTTTGGAGATAAAACTGACAATATCATCCAGTTTTTGTTTCAGTATGTCTAAAGCTTCCTGATTTCCCATGGCAAAGATAAAATGATCTCTTCCTGTAATTTTAATGGTTGGAAAGCTTGATTTTATTAAGTTGAAATATTGGTTATTAACTCCATAGAAGATTTTCGCATCGATATCTTCCAAATCATATGTTAATTCAAACATGCAGTATTTTTATTTTTAGATTTTAAAATTAAAGCTTTTTTTCAAATTTATATCAAATTCTTTTCAACAATCTTTCGGGCTTTCTTTTTATTTTAAATAACTTTGCAATACTACACTATTCTATAAATTGCTCATGTCAATTATTACCCTTACTTCGGATTTCGGAAATTTAGATTACAGAGTTGCTGCTGTGAAAGGCAAAATTCTGTCTCTAAACCCTGAGGTTAATATTATTGATATCACCCACGAAATCCAGGCATTCAATCTTATACAGACTTCATATATTGTAAGAAATGCTTATAAATATTTTCCCAAAGGAAGCATTCACATTCTTTCTGTAGACAGTTTTTACAGCAAATCGAGAAAGAATATCCTCTATAAAGCAGACGGATCTTACTTCCTGGCGGCAGACAACGGCCTTTTGAGCCTTATATTTTTTGATATAAAACCGGAAGCCATCTACGAGCTTACGCTGAATAACCGTTTTGATGACGTTATCAACTTCACTTCTACAGACATTTTTGTTCCTGCAGCAGTACACCTTGCCAATGGCGGACTTCCTGAAGTGATAGGAAGAAAAATCAGCACAGCAAAACAGCTGATGTTCCCGCGGGCGGTTTATAATGAATCGGAAGGGATGATTATTGGTGAAGTGACCTATATTGATAATTTCGGAAATATAATATCAAATATCAATAAAGATTTTTTTGAGAACATCAGTAAAGGTTACAACAGTTTTACCATAAAATTCAGAAATTTAAGCCTTTCAAGAATATTTTCCAGCCATACAGAAGTTGTTTCAGACTGGAAAAGGGAGACCGAATTCCACGGACAGTCTGCAGCTATCTTCAATGATAGTCAGTTATTGGAGCTTACCATCTACAAAGGAAGCAAGAAAAACGGCGCTAAAAGCCTGTTTGGACTGAATGTGGGAGAAAATATTTATATCGAATTCAGCTAAGATTATATATTTCTTAAAAAAACCGATTTTTTTTATATATTTGTCAAAATCTAAAAATCAAAAATGGCAGAATACAAATTATTGCTTCCTTCCATGGGAGAAGGGGTTATGGAAGCGACAATTATCACTTGGTTATTCAATGAAGGTGATAACGTAAAGGAGGATGACTCCGTAGTAGAAATTGCAACAGATAAAGTAGATTCAGACGTACCGACACCAGTTTCGGGGAAAATTGTGAAAATTTTAAAGCAAAAAGATGAAGTTGCAAAAGTAGGTGAAGCCATTGCTATTTTAGAAATTGAAGGAGAAGGCTCCGCTTCAGAAGAAGTAAAAACTGAAACTCCTGCAGCTGCTCCGGATGCTGAAACTTTAAAAGCGATTGAAGAGCCATTGCAAACAGTAGCTGCTTCAAACGTAGAATTCTCAGGAGATCTTTATCTGTCTCCACTTGTAAAATCTATCGCACAACAGGAAAAAATTTCTGAAGCTGAACTGAAATCCATCAAAGGAAGCGGTTTGGAAGGAAGAATTACCAAAGAAGATATATTAGCTTATGTTGCCAGCAGAGGAAGCCAGCCAGCTCAGCAGGCCGCTCCGGTACAGACAGCTTCTGCTCCACAACCGGCAGTATCAGCTCCGGCAGCTACTATTCCGGTAAGTGCAGGTGATGAGATCATTCCAATGGACAGAATGAGAAAAATCATCGCTGAAAACATGGTGAAAGCAAAGCAAATTGCTCCACACGTTACTTCTTTCATTGAAACTGACGTTACCAACGTGGTAAAATGGAGAAATAAAAACAAAGCTGTATTCGAAAAACGTGAAGGCGAAAAACTGACTTTCATGCCTATTTTCGTAAAAGCGGTAGTGAAGGCAATCCAGGATTTCCCGATGATCAATGTTTCTGTCAATGGTGAAAACATCATTAAAAAGAAAAATATCAACATCGGTATGGCTACTGCCCTTCCGGACGGAAACCTTATTGTTCCTGTGATCAAAAATGCGGATCAGTTATCTCTTTCAGGGCTTGCAAAAGCAATCAATGACTTAGCTTACAGAGCAAGAAACAAGAAATTAAGACCAGAAGACACTCAGGGTGCAACGTATACAATTTCTAACGTAGGAAGCTTCGGAAACCTTATGGGAACACCAATTATTCCTCAGCCTCAGGTAGCTATTTTAGCCATCGGAGCGATCGTTAAGAAGCCTGCAGTTCTTGAAACAGCTGACGGAGACGTAATTGCAATCAGAAACTTGATGTTCATGTCTCACTCTTATGATCACAGAGTAGTAGACGGATCTTTAGGAGGAATGATGCTGAAGCATGTTCACGACTACCTTGAAAACTGGGATCTGAACACAGAAATATAAGTAATAAAATAATCAGTAATAAATAATTTTACTTATTACTGATCACATAAAATGAAAACCTTCGGTTAAATCGAAGGTTTTTTGTTTTTTTACTACTTAAGCTTAACAACGTCCTAAACACTAAATATCTCATTGAATAAATACCAAATATTCAACAAAATTAATAATCACCTATCAAATCATCAATTATTTAAATATTTATATACTGTACTAACTTTTTTGGAAATTAGATTGATTAGTATTAATTTTAAAACAAATATTATTTGAAATAGATACTCATTATAGAAGATCACGTATTTTTACATCTCTAAACTGACAAATGCTGAAAATTTTCGCCCTCATAAAAAGATCCCTCAAAAATTCTTTCGACAATATCCGGAATGAACAGCTGAAGCATAATCTGCTTCAGGCCATTCCTTTTTGGATAGGATCTGTCATAACAGGCTTTTTTGCTGTGATGTACGCACAGGTATTTGCATGGGGCGAACATCTGATGAATTTCATTTTAGACTGGCACTCATGGATGATCTTTATTATTGCACCTGTTGGATTTGTACTTTCCTGGTGGCTGGTGAAAGAATTTGCTCCCAATGCCAAAGGAAGTGGTATTCCGCAAGTGATGGCGGCTGTAGAACTGGCTAACCCGAAAGAACATAGGAAAATCCGGAATCTTTTAAGTATTAAGATTATATTTTTCAAAATCCTTTCCTCCGTTATTCTGGTCATCGGAGGAGGTGCGGTAGGTCGTGAAGGTCCTACCATCCAGATTGCCGGCTCTGTTTTCAGAAAAGTGAATGAATACCTTCCGGAATGGTGGCCGAAAATTTCAAAGAAAAACATGATTATGACGGGAGCGGCAGCCGGACTTGCAGCAGCGTTCAATACTCCGTTGGGAGGAATTGTTTTCGCTGTGGAAGAGCTGTCAAAAACCCATATCAATTACTTCAAAACAGCTTTGTTTACGGCGGTAATCATTGCAGGTCTTACGGCACAAACATTAGCAGGATCTTATTTATATTTAGGATATCCAAAAACCAATGATGTTTCGTTAATGGTGATGTTTCCTATTATACTGGTAGCTGCCACTGCCGGCATTCTGGCAAGCCAGCTATCCGTCACCATGCTTAAAATCAATAGCTGGAAGAAGAAAAAACTGAAAACAGATAAAGCCAACGTGGTCTTTCTGATCATTTGTGCCTTAATTATTGCTTCCATCGCTTATTTCATCAACAGAGAAGTTCTGGGATCAGGAAAAGAAATCATGGAGCGGGTTCTCTTTACCAAAGACAAGCATGAAGACTGGTATGTTCCCATTCTGAGAATGCTGGGTCCTGCTCTTTCCTTTACTTCCGGAGGTGCAGGCGGAATTTTTGCTCCGGCTCTTACTGCGGGAGCAAGTATAGGTTCTGTTATTTCAGGAATTATTCATTTAACACCCAACGAAACCAATGTGGTGATTCTGGGCGGAATGGTTGCTTTCCTTACCGGAATTACAAGAGCCCCGTTTACTTCAGCGATTATTGTGCTGGAAATGACAGACAGACATTCATTGATATTCCACCTTATGCTTGCCGGAATGGTTTCTTCTATTGCTTCCATCCTGGTAAGCAGACATTCTTTGTATGATGTTTTGAAGGTGAATTTTTTAACGGAGATCAGATCCAATGATGAAACTGAATCCAGAAATCTATAAAAAGATGAATAGACATTCTAAGGAAACGCTAACTATTTCACCAATCCTCTTGCATATAAGAAATATATTTTCTACTTTTGCACCTCGAAATAATTAACAAATTTTTTAACATTATGAACAATTACGAAACTGTTTTCATTTTAACTCCCGTTCTATCTGAGGCACAGGTAGAGGAAGCAGTGAACAAGTATGTAGATCTAATCAAAGAAAAGAACTGCGAAATCGTTGCTAAAGAAAACTGGGGATTAAAAAAATTAGCTTACCCGATTCAATTGAAAAAGAATGGGTTCTATACTTTAATCGAATTTAAAGGAGAAGGTACTGTAGTTGCTGATTTAGAATTAGCATTTAAGCGTGACGAAAGAGTAATCCGTTACCTTACTACAAAACTTGACAAGCACGCTGTAGAGTACGCTGTAACAAGAAGAGCTAAAGTAAAAGCAGCTAAAGCTTAATTATTAACCCTATTTTTTAAAAAAGACAAGACATGGCAATAGATGAAATGGCTAAACAAGCCTCAGCAGGAGGAGAATCAGAAGTAAAATTCCTTACTCCGCTTGATATCAATACAAAATCTGAAAAGAAATATTGTAGATTCAAAAAATACGGAATTAAGCACGTTGATTACAAAGATGCTGATTTCTTATTACAATTTGTAAACGAGCAAGGTAAAATTTTACCAAGAAGATACACCGGAACTTCTTTAAAATACCAAAGAAAAGTTTCTGCTGCTATCAAAAGAGCAAGACACCTTGCTTTACTACCATACGTAGCTGACTTATTGAAATAAGACAAAAATAAATAAGAGAAGAGGTTTTTCCTCTTCTTTTGTTGCTGAATACATCATTAATTCTAACTTGATTTTAGATACAACCTAAAATCTAAAAAAGGACAACAACAATGGAAATTATCCTAAAAAAAGACGTAGAAAACTTAGGACTTGAGTTTGATACAGTAAACGTAAAGCCAGGTTATGCTAGAAACTTCTTAATTCCTCAAGGAATTGCTCTTTTAGCTACACCTAAAAACAAAGCTGCTTTAGAAGCTACATTAGAAGCTAGAAAAGAAGAAGAAGCTAAATTAATCGCTGCTGCTAACGCTGTAGTTGAGCAATTGAAGAAAACTTCTATCACGATCCCTGCAAAAGTAGGTGCTGGTGACAAATTATTCGGATCTATCAACAATGCTGATTTATCTGCTGCTTTAGAAAAAGCTGGTGTTTCTGTAGAGAAAAAATACATCAAGATTCCTGGTAACACGATCAAGAGAACTGGTAAATTCGCAGCTCCTATCAGACTTCACAGAAATGTTGAGTACAACTACGAGTTTGATATCGTATCTGATGCTCCAGTGGAAGCAGCTCCTAAAAAAGAGGAAGCTAAAACTGAAGAAGCTTAATAAGCAACTGAGAATTTCTCACAATACAGACCACTTCAATTTATTGAGGTGGTTTTTTTATTGAACTACCCCGTCTTTTTGCTTTGCAAAAATCCACCCCTTCAAGGAAGGGGAATATAGGAAATCTTAACAGCTATTACTCGTTAAATTATCTTTTTAACAATCCTGTAGTAAGAACAGGTAGGAAAATCTATTCCCCACTATAAACCGTTACCTCGCACCCCGTAACCCGAATCTCAAACCCTCAAACCCTCCAACTCACTACTTATCCCCTCTCAATTTATGCTGATACTCCGTAGGGGCCATTCCGATTACCTTTTTGAAGATATTACTGAAAGACGAGAGGCTGTTGTACCCTACCATCATGGCAATCTCATACATATTGTATTTTCCTTCCAGCATCAGTTCAAGGGAACGGGTAATTCGCAACGCTCTCAGAAAGCGAACGTAATTCATGCCCAGAATCTCTTTAAATTTCCTGGAAAGCGTTCTTGTACTCATTCCGAATTCTTTTGCCGTAGATTCTATCGTGAGGGGTTTCTCAAGGTTAGCATGAATATATCTTGCAATCTTCAGCAGTGTTTCATCTTTTGGAAAAGGATGCTGTATCGGAAATGCCAGATGTTTATGTTTCTTTTCCTGTAAAACTCCTTTAAGAGCTTTGAGAAAATAATATTTTGAGGTATCATTTTTTGTGATTTTCCCATCCCAGTCTTTAGTATAGAAAATCATCTCACGAAGGAGATTATTGACAGAATAAATATTGATTTCATCAAAAAAGCCACTTTCATTTTCTTCTTTCTTAAAATAAAAGTTATATAAATCGACTTTGGGGCTGGTTGAAAAAATATAATGCGGTGTACCGGCAGGAATCCACATAAAGCATCTGGCAGGAAGATACCAGTGTTTCTGATCCGTGAAAACGTGCACAATACCGCCTTCTGCATAGACTAATTGTGCAGAACTGTGATAATGAATCTCTGTGGTAACATTTCCGGTAAGAACATGATAGATGTAAAATTCGGCATCATCTTCTTCTACCGCTTTAAAATGGCTGTCGTTCATACTCTAAAGGTAAGAAGAATTTTTAAATTGGCGTAAATGAGCAAATATTTTTCTGTTTTCACAAATAGGGTCTGTAGCTTCTCATCGTAACTTTGCTGCATCAAAATCATTTTAGCAAAAATCCTTTAATTAATTTATGAATATCATATTTAACGCATGCCGGTATCTGTGCATTGCGTTGTGCTTATTATTGAGCAGTTTTTTACATTCACAGATGATAGATTACCAGCATCTCGGCTTACAGCAAGCTGTAGAGATTGGTTTGAAAAACAACAAAAACATACAGATCAGTCATCTGAAACAGGAAATGTCCGTGACCAAAGAGAAAGATCTCAAGATGGAGAAACTCCCGGACATTGAATTTCATACAAGCTATAATCAGGTAACCAACCTGTTCCAGCATCAGAATGGCGTATTTAATAAAGCCACCAAGTATGATGTAATCAATGGAATGTATGATTTTACATTATCAGCATCGATCCCGGTTTATATGGGAGGGAAAATCAAAAATACAGAAAGGAAAGCGGCTATTGACACTGAAATTTCTGCTTTAAAAACCCATCTTGACGAAAGACAGCTTAAAATGTCCATCATTACGGCTTTTCTACAGATTCATCATTTAAAAGAGCAGCAGAGTCTTATTAATGATAAAATGAAGGAAGATTCCGTCAACATCAAGCAGGTAAAAGCATTGAAAGCTAATGGTGTTGTAACGGTCAATGAAGTCTTAAGAACGTCTTTACAACTTTCCAATCATAAAATGAGCTGGACGGAACTGGATAACGATATTCAGATTGCAGAGCACAAACTGAAAACGATTCTTTCGCTTCCGGAAAATCAGGAAATGCACGTCAATACAGAAGATCTTATTTCAGACAATGCTGCCATTCCTTATATTGATGAGCTTACAGAAACAGCTTTAAACAAAAATGAGTCTGTTGAAATCACCCATAAGAATCTTTCTCTTAAGGAACTGGATCAAAAGATTACCAAAGCGAATTATTTACCCAAAATTACCGCTGGCGGAGAATATTTCCTAAAGTATCCGAACATGATGTTTTTCCCTCCGGAACCTTATGCGTATCGTTTGGGAATGGTGGGGGTAAATCTTACCTATCCTATCGAGAATCTGTACAAAAATAAATACAGAATGCAGGAAGCACGGGAAAATATTTATCTTGCCAAACTTCAGATTGAAGAAAACGAGGAAAATGTAAGACACAACGTTTATGAGGCTTATAAAAAGTTTGAAGAGACAGACCAGAAGGTAAAAATTGCTGAAGAAGCGATTAAACAGGCTAAGGAAAACTATCGCATTGTAAGAACAAAATATGCCAATAAGCTAAGTCTTATCACAGAACTGATAGACGCAGACAATGCTTATCTGGAAGCTGAATCTAATCTTATTTCCGTAAAAATCAACAGACAACTTAAATATTACCAACTCCAATATACGATTGGAAACTTATAAAAACTATGGCACAGAAACAACTGACACAAAAGGAAAAAAGAATCAACAAGTCCATTACTTTACTGGCCTGGATTCTAATCATCAGCGGAATCACGGGAATGATCAGTTTTTATCTTTTTTCGAGAAAGAATGTGACAACGAATGATGCACAGATCGAGCAATATATTACGCCTGTATCCAGCAAGGTATCAGGTTTCATCAAAACGATACGATTTAACGAAAACCAGTTTGTACATAAAGGCGACACTTTAATTGTCATTGACAACAGAGAGTTTGTGAATCAGGTACAGATGGCTGAGGCCAATCTTCACGCTAACACAGCAACCATCAGCACCATTGAAAGCGGTGTCAGCACCAAAGAAAGTGATACAAAGATTATTGATGCTAAAATTGCCTCTGCAAAAATTGATATCTGGAGAACGGAGCAGGATTTTAAAAGATATAAAAACCTTTTGGCAGAAGATGCTGCTACCGAACAGGAATTTGAGAATGTAAAGGCTTCTTATGAACAGTCAAAAGCCAATCTTTTAGCATTGGAACAGCAGAAAAATGCAGTGAGAGCCGGAGCGAACGAACAACAAACGAAAGTTGCCCCGGTAAAAAGCCAGATCCAGCAGAGTTCTGCCAGTCTTAACAATGCGAAGCTTTATCTTTCTTATACCGTAATTACTGCTCCTTATGACGGATGGGTCGGAAAGAAGACCATTCAGGAAGGGCAATTGATTAAAGAAGGTCAGGCCTTGGTACAGATTGTCAGCAAAGAGAAATGGATCATTGCCAATTACAAAGAAACACAACTTGGACAGATTGATCAGAGCAAGGAAGTAATTATTACTGCGGATGCTTATCCCGATGTTGAGTTTAAAGGAAAAATACTTTCTGTTTCCCCTGCTTCAGGTTCCCAGTTTTCCTTGATAAAACCGGATAATGCTACCGGAAATTTTGTAAAAATAGAACAAAGATTTCCTGTAAAAATTATTCTGGATAATAACAAAAACAATGAAAAGCTGCTTTCCGGAATGAATGTTCTGGTGAGCGCGAAGAAGATTTAAGTTTGAGAGTGGGAGTGTTTGAGAGTAATAGAGTATAAAATATTCGGTTTAATTTAATTTTCAAATTCTCCCATTTTCAAATTTTCAAATTAAATTATTTTTTTAGCGAAAAGGCAAACCGCAAAATAGCAAATCTGCCAATTTTTTCTTCAAGCATATTGGCCGTTTTACCTTTTACTTTTACACCCTTTTGCCATTTGTCTTTTCGCGTTTTTCAAACACAGCCCAATAGCAGTTTGCTATTTTGTTTTTTAGCTTAATGCTTCCAAAAATTATGCAGCACAATTCAGTTTATCATAAATGGGTACCACAATGGCTGAAACTGCCTCTTCTTATACTGGCATTGTTTCCCCACCTGATGTTGTTGTCGCTTTTACATTCGAACAGCGCCTTCACATCTTCTTTTATGGATGTCGATTCAGATGACATCCAGTATTTAATGATTTTGATGTATGGGACATTTGTGGTTACCCTTTTAGTATTACAGAGGTTTATGGCGTATTTCAGCGTGAAATACTATGTTTTGCTGATGGCCTCGATTTCGGTGATTATTCTTTATGTTTTATCAGTCACCAATGATTATCATGTCATATTGGTGATCCGCTTTTTAGAAGGAATTTTCGGGTTGCTGGAAGGTGCTATTTTCCTGCCTTTAATTATCGCTGAATTAAAAACAAAACACGCCAAAGTCTTAGCATATCTTTTTATGTATACGATTATGCTGACCGGAGGAACTATTACGACCTCCCTGTTAAAATCAAGTATTGAAGATTATGATTTCCAACATATGGTTCTGATGATGGTCTACTTCCATGTGTTTGTACTGATCATCGGTATTGCTCTGTTCAACAGAAACAGGTTTTTTCCTAAAAAACCTTTGTACCAATTGGATATTACCAGCTGGTTTTTACTTTGGGTATGCCTGCAGGCTGGCGGCTATGCCATTATTTATGGTAAAAGACTGATGTGGTTCGAGTCTGATACCATTATCATGTGCCTGTTTATATTCCTTCTTTCCGGAGGTTTATTTATATTGAAACAAAGAAATTCCAAGAGACCGTTGTTCCATTTCGAAGTTTTCAGTTCCAAAAATGTCATTGCGGGAATGATCCTGTTTTTCATCTTTTATCTGATCCGCTCCGGGCTGAATAATGTCTACAGCATCATGGCTACGGTATGGAAATGGCCCTGGGATTATATTGTAAACATCCAGTACTGGAATGTGGCAGGAACTCTTTTGGGTATTTTATTATCAGGAATCTGTCTGGTTCGGGGAATTTCCTCAAGAATTGTTTTCTTTACAGGATTTCTTTTACTGGCCATAGATTGTGCCTGGTTTACCTATACTTTTTATCCTGATACTACCCTTTCTACCATCTGTCCGCCCTTATTTCTGCAGGGAGCTGCTCAGGGATTATTATTTACGCCGCTTGTTTTCTTTTTAATTTCAGGAACACCGGAAGAATATGTGTCCAATGCTACTGCGATGGGAACGACCACCCGTTTCTGGACAACCGCTATCGGTTATGCTTTGATGCAAAATCTGATGTTATTTTTAACATTAAAACATTCCGACAGTCTTAGCGCTAATCTCACAGATACGAATCCTGTCTTCTATAAGCAGTGGAGCCAAATCTTTGGAGCCAATATTTCCAAACTACCGGTTAACGATTCTTTATCCATGACAGCCGGTGCTTTTAAAGCTAAAATAACAGCTCAGTCAATTCTACTTTCCAATATGGAAATTTTCACGGGTCTGTTCTGGCTGGCCCTTATTACTGCAATTGGGCTGCTGTTGTATCATCCTGTAAAAATAGCGGTACGAAATATTATGTAGAATTACTCGCCCCAAAAAGACCACACTGTTCCGTTGAAAACGGCTAACTGCTTTTTCTGGGTATCATAAACCATCATGCCGGCTGCAGGAGAAATAATATTGAGATGAGGAGAAGCTACTTTCGGTAAAATCATGGCTTTATTACTGTCTTCAAGCACCAGAATTCCTGAAACGGAAGATGGTGTTCCTACGGAAACTTTTGCATCAGGCTGATCTACCAGACTATCCTGCAGACTTGTATCCGCAGTACCTGTTGTATCTACGGAAAGATCTTTCCAAAGGTTATTCTGATACACTTTCACCTTCATATCAGAAGTATCAAAAACCAGAGTGCCATTCTCAGGATTCTGAATGCCTGAGGTATTAGTTACCCAGGGAAGAACAAGCCCGCGGTTCTCACTCCCGAATTCAATAGATGATGAAGCCGATTCTAAAACAGTTTTCCCTAAAGCAACCTGTGCATTTAAAATTCCGGAAGCTGTTATTATAATGATTAAGGATATTTTTTTCATAACGATTCAGTTTTTGGTTAATCCGGGCAGGTTTGGGTATTGAAACATTTCCAGCCCGCAGCTGTTCCGTCAGTATTGACTTGCAGACAATTTTGTGTGGTATTGTAAACCATCATTCCTTCTTTAAGATCTGCCTGTGGAATGGCTGCTACCTGAGCATCGGAAAGTCTGTTAAGCACAAAACCTTTATTTTTTGATTCCAGTACAGCCCACGCACCTTTTCGTACACCCGGCCAGTTGTTTCCTCCTTTATCTGCCCTGCTTAATGAAGTGATTCCAAAATCCGGAGTAAGAACAGTTCCCGCTGTAGCTGCAGGTTTATAACAAGGTACAGTCCCCTGAATCGTAACAGTTACCGTTGCCGTGTCACAATTTGACGGAGAAGCGGTCTGACAGATCTGATAGACTAAAGTATAATTGCCTGGAGGAGTTCCCGGAGCTGCCAGAATATGTCCATCCGTAGTATTCAATGAAATATTGGGATTTGAGGTGAATACCTGAGATAAAATAACATTGGAAAGGGTTGCCTGTGCTCCGCCATACGTTTCAAAGTCGTTATCCAGTACAATTCCCACAGAAGATCCTCCTGCAGCAATAGTATAGGTATCATCTACCGCCATTGGAGGAAAATCTCCATTAATGGCAGGACAAAATCCGGGATTAATGATCAGAGGCGCACTACAGCTGTTGGTAGAAGCACAATCATAGGTAACATTCGTCAGAAAACTTGGATTACTGTTCATGAAAACCGTGCCTGGGTCAGAAACACCTGTTGTTCTTCTGAAATCAAGATTGGGTCCTACAGCCACATTTCCCACCTGAATAGGATTTTGCAACACGATATATCCTTTTTTTGTGGATGAAGAAGGCCCCTGAATGGCAGCATTTCCCCCTTGATACTGGTTCAGCGCCAGTTCCCCTTCATTATAAATGACAGCATCAGCAGGGGCATTATTCATATTTCCAGTGGAAGTAAAAAGTCCAAAATTATAAATTTCGCTGCTGCTTCCGGACAAATTAATATCTCCTCCAACTGTAAAAATTCCAGTATTGATAATTTTACCGCCATTAATATTAAATCCGTTCTGAGAGATAATGGTTCCACAATTGACATACACACTCTGTTCATTATTCCCGTAATTGCCGCCAATAAATATCAATCCGCCCCCTTCGTTCCTGAATAAAGTGGTAGCAGAGCTGCTCATATTCAGGTTGCCGTTAATATTCAGATTTCCAAAATTATCAATCTTATTGGTGGAATTATCCCCTAATTGCAAAACTCCCATTTCTATAAGCCCCTCATTGACAATTTCATTGATCTGTCCGTCAATGGTGAGATTTCCATTCCCTCCGCCTACTGTTATATTCCCGGTATCGTAAACATGAACATTGAGATTGGCAACACTCGTTATGGTCTGATTAAAATTGAGTGTTCCATGCACTTCAAGGCTTACAGGTGCATTGCCCGCTCCGCTTATACTATTCTGAAACTGCAAGGTAACACCGGAAGCAATGCAAATCTTAGCATTTGTCCCGAACGTTGGATTATTGAATGTCATATCGGAAGTAAAGCAGACCGTTGTATTATCAGGAAAATGATAATTGGGGTCGGTAGGGTTTTGAACATCGCAGCCTGTACATTGTGCGTAACTGAGATAATAAAAGAATAAAGGGAATAAATAGAGTAATTTTCTCATCCTTACATTTTATATAAATAAAATTAAAAAATTTTTATAACAAAATAAAAGTTTGTTATTATTATTTTAGGGT
>NZ_JAJFZH010000036.1:0-23749 GCF_020733145.1 Chryseobacterium sp. X308 | reverse complement strand
CGAAAATACTATTTTTACTTGATTAGTAAGTCTTTAGCTAAACTAATTCTCCGTATAGGTCAAATTCTTCGGCAGATGTAATTTTCACGTCTGCAAATTCACCAATTGAAATATAAGTATCTTCAGCTGAAACCAAAACCGTATTATCTACATCCGGTGAATCGTACTCAGTTCTTCCGATAAAATAATTACCTTCTTTACGGTCAAAAATACATCTGAATACTTTACCGATTTTTTCCTGATTTTTTTCCCATGAAATCTGAGACTGCAATTCCATAATTTCTTCTACTCTTGCCTCTTTTACTTCCTGTGGAATATCATCTTCCAAAACATAAGCTGTGGTATTCTCTTCATGCGAATAGGTAAAACATCCTAATCGGTCAAACTTCTGCTCTCTTACCCATTCTTTAAGTTCCTGGAATCTTTCTTCTGTTTCACCGGGATATCCGACAATAAGCGTTGTTCTGATGGCCATATCAGGAACTTTCTCTCTGAATTTTCCTAAAAGGGCATCTGTTTTCTCATGCGTAGTTCCTCTTTTCATAGATTTCAACAAGTCTGAATTGATGTGCTGAAGAGGAATATCTATATAATTACAGATTTTAGGTTCTTCGCGGATA
This sequence comes from Chryseobacterium sp. X308, assembly GCF_020733145.1. Taxonomy (NCBI): domain Bacteria; kingdom Pseudomonadati; phylum Bacteroidota; class Flavobacteriia; order Flavobacteriales; family Weeksellaceae; genus Chryseobacterium; species Chryseobacterium sp. X308. Next base: position 23,129 of record NZ_JAJFZH010000036.1, on the reverse strand, counting down.
ATATCAAGAACATCTTCAGGGAAACCGCTTGGGAAAGCATAGTGAAGACGAATCCATTCTACTCCTTCTACTTTTACCAGCTCTTTTAAAAGATCACCTAATGCTCTTTTTTTATACAGATCCAACCCATAATAGGTAAGATCCTGGGCAATAAGAATTAATTCTTTTGTCCCTTTTTTTGCCAGTTTCTGAGCTTCCAAAACCAGTTTTTCGATTGGCGTTGAAACGTGACCTCCTCTCATCAAAGGGATGGCGCAGAAAGAGCATGGCCGGTCACAACCCTCAGAAATTTTAAGGTATGCGTAATGTTTTGGAGTTGTTGTTAATCTTTCTCCTACCAGTTCATGTTTATAATCTGCTCCAAGATGTTTTAAAAGTACCGGAAGATCTCTTGTTCCGAAATATTGATCTACATCCGGGATTTCTTTGATCAGATCCGGTTTATATCTTTCAGACAGACATCCTGTAACGAATACTTTTTCCACCTCGCCTCTGTTTTTAGCGTCAACATAATCAAGGATCGTATTGATAGATTCTTCTTTGGCATTATCAATAAATCCGCAGGTATTGATGACCACAATGTCCCCACGGTCTTCGTGAACCACTTCTTTGCCGTTGGCTTTCAGCTGGCTCATTAATACTTCAGAATCATATACATTCTTGGAACATCCAAGAGTGACTACATTGATTTTCTTCTTCCCTACAGATTTTGTACGCATCGTTTTGATTTTGAGTCTGCAAAGATACAAAATATTGGAGAGTTAGGATTAAAAAATAAAAACCACTTTATAAAAGTGGTTTTCAGGGATATGCTTTAAAAGTTTTTTTCTATAAATCCAGGAGCGTTCTGATCTTTTTCGGAAAGTATGGCATCTTTTTCATCAACCTTCCAATCGATATTAAGATCAGGATCATTGAATTTTACACTGCCTTCTGATTCTTTATTGTAAAAATTATCACATTTATAAGAAAATACAGCATGGGTACTTAGTACTGCAAAACCATGTCCGAAACCTCTCGGCACATAAAGCTGCAATTTGTTTTCAGCAGTAAGTTCTATTCCGAACCATTTTCCGAATGTAGGAGAATCTTCTCTAAGGTCTACAGCCACATCCCAAACACTTCCTTCAAGACAGGAAACTAATTTTGCCTGGGCATGCTCACCTTTCTGAAGATGCAGACCTCTCAATACTCCGTAGGAAGATCTGGAAATATTATCCTGCACAAAGTGCCCGTTCATTCCTGTAAGTTCCTCAAATTTTTTTTCGTTGAACTTTTCAAAGAAGTAGCCTCTTTCATCTTCAAATATGGTAGGCTCTATGATGTAGCAGTCTTTAAGCGGGGTTTCTTTAATTTTCATAATAGTTAAAAAACTCTATTTCAATGTGGTTATTAATGTTTTAAACAAGATCTTTATATCGTTTTTGAAAGACATACTTTCAAAATAGTCCAGATTCATTTTTACTTTGTTCGGAAATAACACTTCATCATTGTAAGCTAAAGGATCTTCCTGGTTTTTCAGAAGGTATTCTTCGTCTCTGTATTTAATACTTGCTTCACAGGTAAGCCCGGGTTTCAGCTCCAGAACTTTCCTGTCTTCTCCGACAAGTTTATCGTAATATCCTTCAACATCAGGCCTGGGACCTACAAAACTCATATCACCTTTTACAATATTAAACAATTGCGGAAATTCATCCAGCTTAAATTTTCTGAGAGTCTGCCCTATTTTTGAGCATGTTCTCTTCTGTTCATGAATTGTTTTAATCTTAAAAATGGTAAAAGGCTTTCCATACTGCCCTATCCGGGTCTGAAAAAAGATTCCGTTGGAAGATGTATCCAGACTTGCAATTACAAATAAAATAATCAGTACAGGCATAAGAAAAAGGATCAATATTGCCGCTAAGACAAAATCAAAAACTTTTTTCCAATATTTATACTGATTCATTAAATTCAAATAATATTAAAGTCCAAAGTAAGAATGAACAACCTTTGCTATTCTTTCTTTGTCATCCTCTGACAGATTAGAGCCTGAAGGAAGGCATAATCCGTTATCAAAAAGTTTTTCAGAAACATTCCCGCCATAATAAGGAGAAGTTTCAAAAACCGGCTGCAAATGCATAGGCTTCCAAAGCGGTCTTGATTCTATATTGTCTTCTAAAAATGCAAGTCTTAAACCTTCTCTGTTTTTTCCTGTGATTTCCGGGTCAACAATCACTGCAGATAACCAGTGGTTGGAGTAAAAATCATCATTCGACTCTGAGAACACAGTTACCCCTTCAATATTGCGGAAAAGGTCAACATAGAAATTGTGCATTGCTCTACGGGCAGCAACCCTGTCCTTAAGCACTTCCATCTGTCCTCTTCCTATTCCTGCTACAATATTGCTCATTCTGTAGTTAAAACCGATGTGTGAGTGCTGATAGTGGGGAGCATTGTCTCTGGCCTGTGTAGAAAGGAAAACGGTTTTATCTTTATCTTCCTGAGTATGACAAACCAAAGCTCCACCTCCTGAAGTGGTAATAATTTTGTTTCCGTTAAAACTTAAAATTCCAAAACGGCCGAATGTTCCGCAAGCCTGTCCTTTATAAGTTGAGCCCAGGGCTTCAGCAGCATCTTCTATCAAAGGGATCTGGAATTCCTGAGCAATGGCCGTAATTTCGTCCATTTTTGCCGGCATACCATACAGATGTACTACAATGATTGCTTTAGGTTTTGTTCCTTTTTGGATTCTGTCTTCGATGGCTTCTCTCAGCGCTTTAGGGCACATATTCCATGTAACCGGTTCGCTATCAACAAACACAGGAGTTGCTCCACAATACGCAATTGGATTGGCTGAAGCAGAGAAAGTCATGGATTGACAGATCACCTCATCGCCATGTACAATTCCGCATTCGATAAGAGCAAGGTGTAATGCTGCAGTACCTGCAGACAGCGCAGCCACTTTTACACTTCCCCCTAAAAACTGCTCCAGGTCACCTTCAAATCCGTTAACATTAGGTCCCAACGGAGCTACCCAGTTTTCTTCAAATGCTTCGTTGATGTATTTTTGTTCATTCCCTCCCATATGCGGTGAGGACAGCCAGATTTTAGTATTCATATTTTTGATTAGTAACTTGTTTATATAATATTTTTCTTGATAATTCTCCCCGGATTTCCCACAATAACTGAATAATCGGGAACATCGGTAATGATGACCGCACCGGCACCAATTACACACCATTTTCCTATTTTGATTCCCTGGATTACAGAAGCTCCTATTCCAATCTGAGAGCCTTCACCTACTTCCACTCCTCCGGCAAGTGCTGAATTGGGAGAAATATGAACAAAATCTTCAATCACACAATCATGATCTACAGATGCATTGGTATTGATGATACAATGTTTTCCAATGGCCGTATCTGCATTAATTACAACTCCACCCATGATTACTGTTCCTTCTTCTATTTTCACAGAGCCTGAAATGATTGATTTGGGGTGTATTAAAGTGCCAATTTCATGATTAATCTGTTCTGCGATTTTCTTACGGGTCAGATTATTTCCAATTGAAATAATCAGTTTTTCTTTATCATCCGGTAAATTATTCAGAACCAGAGATCCATAGCATTCCTTTTTAGTGACATCCTGATCTATGAATGCCTTAATTTTTATGTCATTAGCAGCAGCAATATCTGCAATTACCTTTCCATGTCCGCTTGCTCCAAATAAATACATAACTATCAATTAATTTCCTTTAAATGGTTCTATGGTAACGTGTCCATCGGCAGACACACCTTCTCTTATAAAAACTTTCTTAGCGGTAAGAAAAAAGATTTTGCAATCTAAGATAAACGAGATGTTTTCTACATACCACACATCATAGTCAAATTTTTGATTCCAAGATATTGCATTTCTTCCATTCACCTGTGCCCATCCGGTAATTCCGGGTCTCACTTCATGTCTTCTTGCCTGATGCTCATTATAAAGCGGCAGATACTGTACAAGAAGAGGTCTGGGCCCAATAAGAGACATATCTCCTTTCAAAACATTAATTAACTGTGGAATTTCATCCACGGATGTTTTACGGACAAATGAACCCACTGCTGTTAATCTTTCTGCATCTGATAAAAGATTTCCATTGGAATCCTTTTTATCATTCATTGTTTTAAACTTTATAATTTTAAATACCTTTCCATTCTTCCCCGGTCTTCTCTGCAAGAAAAATGGTTTCCCTTCATTTGCAATGGCCAAAGCAATAAAAAAAACAATAAATACAGGACTTATTATAAGCAAACCGGTTAAGGCTAATATAAAATCAAAAACTCTTTTTACAAAAACACGATACATCTTTTTCTTTTCTCTTTATTTTTAAGCGTTAATAATTTTATCATAAGATTGTTGTACCAGAAATTCTCTTTCCAGGAATTTTCTGCTATTTTCTCTCATTTCTTCAAAATCTTTCGTATCCATTTCTACAAATTTATCTATTGCTTTTATCATCTCCTGAAGATTTGCTGAATCCACAGCTATTCCACAATTATTCTTAACTACATCTGTTCCGATATCTGTACAAGAGTCTGTAGCAGTAAGGACCGGCAATTTAAACTCAAGATATGAGAGTAAACGTGATGGATAATTCGGGATGGTAAAATCTTTATGCAGGAAAATCAGTCCAACATCACAGGACTGTACCAGCAGGTCATAATCAGTTTTTGGAATGGCAGATAAAAGTAATGCGTTTTTGGGACGGAAAGTATCAAACCATTTTCTCATTCTGCCAAATTCTGTTCCTGAACCCACTATCACAAAAAACAATCTGTCATCTTCAGCTTTAGCCTTTAAGGTTTCTATCACAAAATCAATACCCTGCGGTTTTCCCAGGTTTCCACCATAGATAAAGATTTTTCTGTTTTCCGGGATGCCATACCTGGCGTGAATTTCTTTATATTGGTATACAAATTCTTTATTTAAAGGCATGAGCTCAATAGCATTTGGATTTACCTCTAGTTTTTCTTTAGCAATAAAAGGATTATGCTCCATCACAAATTTTAGATTGGCATCAGACATACACCCAATTTTATCTGAAATCAAATATAATTCTTTTTCTTTATTTCTAAAGTAGTTGTACAGTAATCCTTTTTTGGACATCAGCTGCATATCCACAGCATTTTGAGGAAAGATATCCTTTAGAAGCAGATATGTTTTAGCCTGATCTCTTTTTTTGATATATTTAATAAGGTTCGTAAAAGTAATAGGAGGTGTGGCATAAATAACTAAATCAAATTTTACATCTGACAAGTGTTTATTGATGGCTCTCAGAAAGAGTTTATCGATTGTTAAGGTAGAAATTCCCTTTTCAATAAAGTTCGTTTTCTGGATATTAAGTGTTTTTACATTCAGAAAAACAGTATTCCCTTCTTTTTTCACTTTTGTTTCTTGATTTTCACATCTTTCAACAGGGGAAACTATATACAGATAATGCCCATGCTGGGAAAATTCCCGCATTAAATCTTGATAAATACCACGTTCTTTTAAGGTATTTATCTTCACTAAGGTAAGAAACATTATATTCATAATTTACTCCAGACTACTCTGTTAACGTAATCGGTATAGCTTACAATAATTCTAACCGTTTTTTCTGACACATTGGGCATGGAATAATCCGCCACAAGTCTGTAGTTTCTATTTTCTCCTGTTTGCTGCTGCTTAAGCTGTACCAACCCCTGTAAAATTCTCTCAGGAGATAATCCCACCATCATAACAGAAGCTTCTTCCATAGCTTCAGGTCTTTCATGTGCTTCTCTGATGTTAAGTGCTCTGAAATTAAGGATCGAAGATTCTTCTGAAATGGTACCGGAATCTGACAGTACCGCATAACTTCTCATTTGAAGAGCATTATAATCATGGAAACCAAGTGGTTTCAGAAACTGGATTTCAGATCTCACCTGAACCTTCATTTTATCAATCATATTTCTTGTTCTGGGATGAGTTGAAAAAATGATTGGATATTGATATTCTTCTGCAATTGCATTAAGGCTGTCTATGAGCCCCCTGAAATTTTTATCCGAATTAATATTTTCTTCTCTATGGGATGATACTACAAAATACTTTCCTTCTTCAAGATTTAATCTAGTAAGAACATCGGAATTTTTAATTCTGGGAAGATAATGATTCAGAACCTCGTACATCGGGGATCCGGTTTTAATGATTCTGTCAGCCGGAAGACCTTCTCTTAAAAGGTATTCTCTGGCAATATCAGAGTATGTTAAATTAATATCAGAAATATGATCTACAATTTTCCTGTTCGTTTCTTCGGGAACTCTTTGATCAAAACACCTGTTTCCAGCTTCCATGTGGAAGATCGGAATCTGTCTTTTTTTAGCAGGAATAGCACATAAACATGAGTTTGTATCTCCGAGTACTAAAAACGCATCCGGTTTCACTTCCTCGAGAAGCGGATCTATTTTAACCAAAATGTTTCCAATTGTTTCTGCAGCTGTTTTTCCTGCTGCTTCCAAAAAGTAATCCGGCTTACGGAGCCCCAGATCCTCAAAGAAAATCTGATTCAGCTCATAATCATAATTCTGCCCTGTATGAGTGATAATATGTTCGATGGCTGCAGAGGCGTCTAAAGCTGATAATACTCTTGATAATCTAATGATTTCTGGTCGCGTGCCTACGACCGTCATTACTTTTAATTTCTTCATCATAACAAAATAAAATTATAGATATCATTACTGCTGAAAAACTCCAAAACTCCATATTCCCAAAGATACTGGCTGAAGTAAGAACCAACACGCAATATTGAATAAAAAATAAAAAAAAAGGTAAATAATATATATGCTCTCTGACATATCTTACCTTGAATTTCCTTATATCCTTAAAATATAACAAGAATAAAACGCCTCCCACAATTCCCATACTCATCAATATTTCAATAAAAATATTATGCGGGTACATTCCGTCCTCAAACAAAATACGGCCCCCAAAAATAATGTTATCTTTAAAAATATTCCACCCTTTTAATAAATAATAAGAGCGTCCACTTCCATTCCCTTCGAAAATAGCATTGTACATTCTATTAATAAATTCAAAATCCGCTACTGAGGTTTGTTTTAAACAAAAAATACTTATAACAAAAAACACTACAAAAGATAATAGAAAAATCCAATACTTTAACTTATTAAGATAAAACAATAATATCAATAGAATGATAAAAATTGCTAATACGGGACTTCTTGCCGAAGAACTCAATATGGTAAAAATCCCTACTAATATACCTAAAACAGGTTTCAATAATTTCTTAGGAGATTGAAAATAATAGTAGATGGATAGTATTAGTAATGATAAGCCATAATGCCCCACATTAATATAATAGCTTACAAATATCCCACTTGATTTTTCAAAATTCTTAAATATGAATATTGTCCATAAACAGCTTATCCCTAGTATTATTAATAAAAAATTAAAAACAAGACTATTCAGTCTAATCATAATTTCCTTCGTAAATTTTATTCCCAATATTGCTATATAAGGAATAAGATTTAAAAAAATAATCCTAATATAAATTTCATTTTCCTCTTGTGATGTATGGGGTAGATAGAGATCATTTTTAAAACTATAAATTGCTTTATATAAATAAAAGAGCCAGAAAAGAACAGTAAAAATAACTGTCACCTTTCTTTTCCTAATATTATTAAGGTTTATATAAATGACAAAAAAACTTAATAATAATACTATGATACGAAATGGGACAGAAAAATAATTATTTGATGTAGCTTCTAATAAAAGAGCAAGTGAGTATGAAAATATATACCCAAAAGTCAAAAGAAAGGTAAACCAAATATCACTTTTTTTTGTCAGTTCCATATTAGACATTTAAAAAATAGGTATCTGCGTCTTCAGGGTTGAAGGGCTCATTGATCCAAAAAATTGTATATAATTCTTCTTCTCCTACATTTTTTATACTGTGGGTATACCAAACCGGCATATCTACGTAAGCAGGTTCAGCTCCATCAAGATAGAAGTCATGAACTTCCTCAGTATCTATTTTTCTGAGTTGAATTAAAGCTTTTCCTTTTATTACGGCAAATCTTTCTATTTTTCTTGTATGAAAATGATTTCCTCTTGTAATACCAGGAACTGTAGTAGAAAATGAACATTGCCCACCTATTCCCAATCTGATTACTTCCACAAAGGCTCCTCTCGGATCAGTATGTTGTGTAAATTTTACAGGATAATGATTTTTAATATCGAAATAACATCTGAATGTATTAAAGAGATTAAGATCAAATTTTGATTCCAATACAGGGATTTCTCCGTTTTCGAAATAAAGTTTTTTGTAGTTTTCTAACTTTTTGAGTACTTCCGAAACTTTGTTTACCGAAGTATGCGGAATCTCATATACGTTCTTCGTTTCACCTGTCTTTATCTGTTTAATAATTTCCTGAACCAGTTCGGCAATATAAATTAACTTTACATCTCCGTCACTGTCAATTACCGGAGTTTCTCCATGTGTAAGTTTATAACAGAAAGTGGCGATAAATGAATTATAGTTAGGTTTACCAAAAGGACCAAATACATTAGGAATAATCATTCCTGTAAATTTACCTCCAGATACTTCTGCCCATTTTACAAATATTTCTCTCCCTTCTTTCTTTGATTTTCCGTATAAATTATCTTTTTCTTCCTGCGAAGATGATGAAAAAATAACATGCGCTTTAGAACCCGTTCTTTCCAACGATTCTGTTAACTCTTTTACTAATTTTACATTAGTGTCATAAATAACATCAGGATCCGGATGACGGTTCATAGCAGCCAGATGTACAATAACATCACATTGCTCAACAAAAGCATCCAATTTTTGTGGAATGTCAAAGAATTCTTTATGGAAATCAATTCTTTCAAACTCTACCGGATTCAGTCCCAATGTGTTATATAAATGTGAACCAACAAAACCATTCTGGCCTGTAATTCCAACTTTTTTCATCATAATAATTTTTTAAAATGGTTTATCGGGAACCGATAATCATCATCAATTTCTCGTAATGAATGATCAACCATTACCAATAACTTTGATTTTTTTTCTTTTGCCTGGATTGCACTTGCGTAACCTTTGGGCATATGGAGTATATTCAGTCTGTCTGCATCCAGTTCAAATTCCAAAATATCAGATTCTTTTGAGGGATTTTGCCAGTTATCAATTTTCACCAATCTCAGAATAAACCTTCCATGTATTACACAAAACCACCTTTGTTCTATCTTATGCCCTGTCCAACCTCTGATAAATTCTGTATCTGCATTTTCTATACAATACATTCTCTTAATATCCAGGAAATCAAAGTCGTTATTATAAAGCAGATTTCCTCTTTCATCATAATGTTTTCCTCCTGTTATTATTTGCGGCATTTCTATCATAACAAGATACTATTCCGGATACTGCATTATATCTTCTCCTAAAACTTCTTTTCTGATTAACGGGAGCTGTAATAATAATTTTTTTATTCCTTCAACATCTTGTCTTTCTGTATTATGCGAATGATAATCTTCAATTTTAGAAATATCTTCTACTCCTTCAGAAAAATACTGAGCATAATTCAAATCTCTGTTATCAGCAGGAATTCTGTAGAATCCTCCCATATCTTCTGCTTTAATCATTTCTTCACGTGTACAAAGTGTCTCATAAAGTTTCTCCCCATGCCTTGTGCCGATTATTTTTACAGAGGTATCTGACTTAAACATTTCTTTCAAAGCTATAGCCAGATCTCCAATAGTTCCTGCAGGTGCTTTATGTACGAATAAATCACCAGGATTTCCATGTTCAAAAGCTACCAATACAAGATCAACAGCTTCTTCTAATGACATTAAAAATCTGGTCATATTCGGGTCCGTTATGGTGATAGGCTCTCTATTTTTGATTTGCTTGATAAATAATGGAATAACAGAACCTCTAGATGCCATTACATTTCCATATCTTGTAAGACATACTACAGTATCTGCCAGATTTCTGGAAGCTGCTACAGCTACTTTTTCCATCATTGCTTTGGAAATTCCCATAGCGTTGATGGGATAAGCAGCCTTATCTGTACTTAAACAAATTACTTTTTTAACTTTATTTTGAGCTGCAGCATCGATTACATTTTGCGTCCCTTCAACATTTGTTTTCACAGCTTGCATTGGAAAAAATTCACAAGAGGGAACTTGCTTTAATGCTGCGGCGTGAAATACATAATCTACTCCTCTCATTGCAGATTCAACACTTTTATAATCCCTTACATCACCAATATAAAACTTCAGCTTATCACTTTTAAACTGATTTCTCATATCATCCTGCTTCTTTTCATCTCGTGAAAAAATTCTAATTTCTTTAAAATACGCTGTATTTATAAACTTTCTTAGAACAGCGGTTCCAAAGGAACCTGTACCCCCAGTAATAAGAAGTACTTTATTTTTTATTTCCATATGTGTTTATTGTATGGTTTTTTTACCTTTAAAACGGGTAATATATCCATTAGTTTCTTATTAGTTTTTCTTTTTCTTCAAAAGTAGGATAATTTATTAAGACTGCTTTATAAACTCCCTTAAATACAAACAAACTTCCTGCAGCAACACCAATTATTCCGTGTTTATCAATAACCTGCTTGATGTCACTTAATGAACCTGCACCTCCTAAAACAGTAAGAGGAAGGGAAATCTGTTCTCTAACTTTATCAATAAGCCCCATATCATACCCCTTCATTACTCCATCCTGGTCTATCGAATTGATCACAATCTCGCCTGCTCCCAGTCGCTGGGCTTCTTCTGCAAACTTAAATGGGTTTATCCCTGTAGATTTTTTTCCATTATGGGTATACACCTCATACCCTCCAAAAAGTTTTTTCTTTACGTCCAGCACGACAATCACACTTTGCGAACCTACCCTTTCTGCAATTTCAGTAATTAATAGGGGATTCTGAAGTACCGCAGAAGATAATGCAATCTTTTCAATTCCCAATCCGAAAATTTTCTGAGCCTGCTCTACTGTTTTTACTCCTCCTCCGTAGCATAAAGGCATTCGTGATTGATTTGCAATTCTTTCTATTAGGCTGTAATTCGGTTCTAAACCTTTTGCTGTAGCATCAATATCAAAAATGGCAAGTTCATCAACTTCTTTTTCGTTAAAAATCCTCACCGCGTTGATAGGATCTCCTACATATTTTGGATTTTTGAAATTAACAGTTTTCACAAGTCCATTGTCCTGGATCAGAAGACTCGGTATAATTCTTGGCCTTAGCATATGTATTTAAAGTTTTGCAAAGTTGTGTAATAAAATTTCACCATAATGATGGCTTTTCTCCGGGTGAAACTGTATTCCGTATTTGTTTTCGTGGTGAGCTGCTGAAGCAAACTCACCTGCATAATCTGTAATAGCCATAATATCCTCCTGATTGTTGCAGTGGAAATAATAAGTATGCAGAAAATAAAAAATGGAGTTGTTTTCCAGCCCTTTAAATAATTCGATATCTTTTACCGGTTTCACATCATTCCACCCCATATGTGGAAGTCGCGTTACTTGTTGAATTTTCGTTTCATCAAATTTTTTAACAGTAGCATCAATCCACTTCAAACCATCAAGTTTCCCTTCATCGCTATTATTAGCCATCATCTGCATTCCTACACAAATACCAATAACAGGGAGTTTCTGTCCCAAAACAAGCTCGTCCAGTTTATCTCTCATTCCTGAATTGTTCAATTGGGTCATGGCGTGATCAAAATGCCCCACTCCGGGAAGAATGAGTTTTTCGGCTCCTTCAAGATCTTCTTTTGTTTTCGCTATCTTCACCGGAACGTCTACTCTTTTGTATACATTAACAAAGGCATTGATATTCCCAACACCGTAATCAATAATTGTTATCATCTGAATAATCTTTTTTCAAGCCCAAGTTTTCTCATTGCCTGTGCCCCAATTCCTATAAGTGACCTTTTATTCTTATAATCATGATAAGTCTTATTTTCACCTTCAAATAGCTTCTGCAGCTCATCTGTAGTAAGGTCTAATTTATGAGCTACATATTCAAACTCTTTTTGCAAAAATTCTTCAGATAATTCTGGTCGTGAAACTCTATCCAAAGCTTCCTCTCTGGTCATTTGCCCCGTAAGGATCAAGCTTGAGAAATGCGCTCTCCTTTTTTGGTATCCAAATTTTCTAGGTAACCAATAGTCTTCAAAAAACCTTGTAAATCTTGATTCATGATGTTTATGCTGGAAGCTTTCCCATCCATATTTATCAGATAACAGTTTCTCTACATCACTTTTGATATATGGAATACAATTAAGGGGTTTATAAACCTGCATTCCCAAAACATATTTATAATAAAGCTTATAGCTCATAATATCTACAATAGGAAATGTTTTAAGCTCCCTCTTACCAAATTTTTTATGAATATCCAGAATCAAGGTCTTGTCTATTCCTGGATAAGCTCCCCATTCTTCAGGTTCTCTACAGCATTCCGTAGAATAGTTTCCTCCTGTAAGAACGTATTTGATTTTATTTTTTTTCGCAAATTTATATAGACCTGAGAAAAAAGCAATGTCCTGAGGCAAATCTTGATCTGCGATCTGAGATTTTAGAAATGCAACCTGAAGATCTTTCATTTCCTCCCAGTTGATTACCTCTGTATATAAATCCAAATTAAGCGAATTGACTAATTTCTCAATGTTACTTACAGCTTTATCTGTATTCCAGCCTGCATCTACGTGAAAGATAAGAGGTTTAAGGCCCATTATTTCTTTTGCTACATAGGCGGCATAAGAACTATCTAACCCTCCACTAAGCCCGATAATACAGTCAAAATCCCGGTTTTTACCATCTTTTTTTATTTTTTCTGCTTCCAGCTCAAGCTCTTTAAGTCCTCTTTCATCAGTATGCCAAGTTGGTAAAATACTTTCTTTATAGTTAATATAATAATCACTTTCACCTTTCTCATTAAAAACAATATTGGGATCAGAAGTATCCATAATTGTTTTCGTGCATATTTGATAGGCTCTATCTTTTTCCATAATTTTATTTTTCTTTTATCATTATATTTAACAACTCTGTGATATAGTTGTCATAAAATGTATTAAAATTCATTCTACTTTTTGCAAATTCCCTGGTTATTTTCGGCTCGTTAATTCTATATGAGTAATCATCAAAGTTCCATAAAATAAGTCCATCAATACTAAAACCGTTATAGCGAGTTTTCATAATTGTACTAACATAGGTCCTAAAATTACTTTCATCAATTCTCTCATTTCCCAAACTACTATTTGATGGGTGATATCGTGACATAATCAGAGGAAATACTTTTTTATTATATAATCTTGCGATTTTAATCATTTCCTTAGTATTATCTTCCAAATACTCAACATTTTCTAAATTAAAATTCAAATTGTTATAGAATATATAGATAGAGGGAAATAAAACATCACTTTTTACAATAATTTGCTGAATGCTTTTATATTTTTCATAAAATTTATCCGATCTGTCCCAATAGTTTGTAAATGGGATGTAGTAATAACCAATTTGAGCCTGGGGCCTTTCATTTTTAACAAATGCCAGTACATCTAAAAATAATTGTAAGCTTTTTTTAAAATTTTCGCTGGTAGGAGGTTCGTTAATAAGATACTGCAGGTATGGGGCCTCAATATCAATATAAGCCATTCCTTTATCATTTTTATCTGGAAAAGAACGATTAACCTCATCTCGGAGCAGTTTCTCATTAAAAGTAAATGGCTTGTTAGGATCCAAAAACTGAGCATCATTGATGAATTTGACAGATTCAATATGATTATCCTTCAAAAAGTTTTTAAAATCACCTCCATTATTTCCTGAACAAATAAGTACCTTAGGGGTATTTTGCATATTCTTTTGCTGTTTATCCTGGACTTTTTTTTGCCCGGTATACTTGCAAGAAGTAAGGGTTAAGCCTATGAAAATTATATTAATTAGAAATTTTAACATGAGAGAGCGTTTTATTGATGAGATGATTCCAATCCAGGTATTTGGATGAAGTTTTTAATGCTAATTCTTTTCTTAAACTGAGTTCATCTTTACGATATATGATATCTTCTATACTCTTTTTAATCTTTTCTTTGTTAATATCTTCCTTTTTCAGCTCAGTAATTGCGCCAAATTCATTCAGATATTGTACCGACTGCTCCCCAACATCTCCCACAATAAGTGGTAGTCCTGAGGCTATAGCTTGCTGCCAAACAATAGACTGACTTGCTGGAAACACAGCTAGATCGGACGCTGATAGATGCTCATACACCCCCATATTATTTAACCAGCCAATATAATGAATATTCGGGTTATTATTTGATAATGCCAATAATTCTTTTTTATATTCCTGATTATGCTGATCTGCATCACCTACGATCAGTAAATGAAGCTTTGTATCTTTAATCTCATTAAATGCTTTTATTAATAAATCAGTTTTCTTTGCCGCCGTAAACTTTCCACCAGTAAAAATTACGATCTCGTCATTATTAATTCCTAATTTATTCCTAATTTCTTCCCTAACTTTCGTGTTCTTTATTTCTGCAACCAAATCAGTATCAGCCCCTAAAGGTAACAAATCCATTTCATTATGAGGAATTTTATATACTTCATTTAAGAATTTTGTACTTCCAGGAACTATTGGATAAAATTTCGAAATATGTTTACGAATGGGATCCATATAAAAGTACTTTCTGATTACTTTATGCAGTATATTTAAAGACAGCCAGCCATTTGCTGAATTACTATAGTCTGCATGATAATCCATAATCATTTTAACATGGGGATTCTTTTTCTTATAATCCAACATCTCAAACATATTAGGCATTATATCATGTACATAGAGCAGATCAGGTTGTACTTCTTCTACTATTTTTTTTATGGAAGTATATTTTTTTATTTTTCCTAAATAATTAAACTTGAAAGGTAATTTTATAATTTTTGCACCATGATCATAGATCACTTTCGCAGGTACTGAATTATCGTGCTTGTTGTTATAATAATCAAAAACATTTTCGTAAGTGGAAGTAATTACTGTGACTTCATGTCCATGTTTTCTGTAATATTTTACCAATAAATTTTCTTGATACTCTAAACTTTTTATATAAAGTTCACAAAGCATTAATATTTTCATTTTTTATTTGAGTTTTTAAACTTTAAAAATTTCTTTTCCACAAAAAACCACGAAACTGATGCCAGGATTATAGTACTAATAAAGGCTAAAATTAGATACTGAATATCTGCAAACATTTTCCTTTGTACAAGTAGATTTATAATCAACATATGATATATATATATTCCATAAGATATATCATTATGTTTTAAAAGCTTACCGCTTATATTATTATATGTAAAACTTGCTGACAACACAACAAAAACTAGAATGATATTAGAAACCAGATGATATGGACTTCTTAAAAAATATGAATTCAGGTCATTTCCTAACCAATTTCCAAAAATTACTATATAAGCAATATAAAAACTAATCCAGAGCAATCCTTTATTTTCAACAACGCCTTTTATTTTATCCCAATAAATATAAGATAGTACCCCAAATAAAAAATTGTATAGATATGGAAAGACTGTAATACCAGCCAATTTATTAATCATAGTTCCATCTGGAAACTGAGCAAAATAGATATTAAATGCTAATGATATGATGATAAAGGTCAAAATCACAAAAAACTTTTTTTCCTTAAAAGTTTTAAGTAAACAATATAAAACAGGGACAAAAATATAAAACTGTATTTCAATTACAATAGTCCATAAGCTTCCATTAGGAGCACTTACTCCCCAAAATCTCAAAATATCAGGAGTCCAGAATTGAAAAATTGTAAGCTGCCCTATAATCCAAAGCCAAAACTCTCTTGCCTTCAGTATTAAAAATGGATGTTGTGCATCATATAATAATAATACAATAGTTATAAGTAGACAAAACCAAAGAGCAGGATACAGCCTGAGTAATCTATTTTTGAAATATTTGGTAATATTATCTGAATTTCTGTCAAAAGACCAATAAATTAAAAAACCACTAATCGTGAAAAAAATAGGAACCCCTGGAAAATAATAAACAAACATATCTCCGAACTCCCCTATCATACCTTTGATTTCCAGATGATGCACCGAATGGGTAAAAACAACTTGTAAAGCAGCCAATAATCTTATCAGATCAAAATTATTTATTTTATTGGGGCTATTCATGAGTAATAGTTTTAATCATTAAGAAAAATATCTTAACTCGGTTTTTATTAATATTATATATCATATCGGTATACATAATGTTATAATACAAATCCTATACGGAATGAATAAATTTCTTTGGTGGATAATTTATCCGGAAATTGTACTGTACAAGATATAGCGACATCCAGAACAGGCTTACTCTCCAAGCGTCAAAAGACCCACTCTTCATATCTTCAAGAAAGAACAAAAGGCACATAACGTATAGTATTAGGAGTTTTTTATCTGTTCTCACAGTTTTCAAATTATGTATAAAGAAATAGAGATAGATAATAATGTAAGCTAACCCTCCTATAATTCCTAATTCTATCATACTTTCCACTAACAAATTGTGTGGAAATTCAACTTGATCAATTCCTGTAAGTGCAATCCCGGAGCTCCCTATTCCTGTTCCTACAAATGGATGGTTGTAAAAGCTTTCCAAACCTTTATTAATAACCATTACTCGATAGAGAACACTTCCATCTTCGTCGGATGCTTTTAAAAGATTAAATCGATCAATATTTACATTTTCTATAATGAGGTCTATAATATCATGAAGATAGAATAGAAATACAAAAAATGCGGTCATAGCAGATAATACTACTTTATAATTTAGTTTAATATTTTTCAGGTTAAGAAAATAATAAACCCCAATACAAAGAACCAAATTAAATAAAGGACCCCTTCCTCCCAGCTGAGTCAGTAAAAATAATAAGAGGATTCTGTATATAATCAGAGGAGTGGTAACCCGCTGACTTGACATAGAAAAAATGAAACATGCCGAAAGCATGATTCCTACGGTAAGATAGGTTGGTATGCTTTCTGAATATTGTGTGACATCAAAAAATATGATAAAGGTGTACGTGAAATAGACATATAATAATACGAGTATAGCAAACCCTCCAATCACATACATAAGGTTTTTAAGTTCTTCAAAAACAATATTCTTAAATACTATAAATGGATACAAAACGGTCAAAAAATTAAGTATCATCGCAATATTCTTTTTTTCAGAATAGATGTAAGATACTGTATATAAATTTGAAACCATGAAAAGAAACATCAACAGTAAAATTAAAAGTACCTGAATATACACTTCTCTTCTAAAAATAGTAATTGATTTTATCTCAAAAACTAAAACCATTACACATAAGAAAGCTCCTAATAGAGTAATATCAATTGGAAAAGGAATCCATTTCAAGGATCCAGAAAATACGAAAATAAAATATATAAATACTTTAAAAAAGTTATAAGAAAAAACTGTTTTAAAAAAGTCTCTCATCTATTTTCTGTTTTTATTTAAGAATTCTAAATAAACATTCTTGTAAAACTCCATTTCCCGATACACATATGCATTATGCCATAATATTATAAAATCTCCACCTGTTCTTCTAATTCTTTGAGAAAGGAGGTCTAAGGACTGTTTTGCTTCTGCAACCGAATAGCTTTTATATGAGCTTAGGGTAACATCCATAGCAATGAGTGGCTTTTCTTTTATCTTATATGGCATATCATTTTTAAAATCATAGGGATGGAATTCATGGGATGTTCCACACTTAAAACCTTCTTCTTCAGCAAATCCCATAGTATAATCTATTTCAACTCCCTCAGCCTGCAGATTATCAAAGGTCTGTTGTCTGTCAAACCTTAAATAGTGCTGCCTGGAGTGGACAACAGAATGTCCTATGGCTTCTTTTACTCTTTCAATCTCCATTTTTAGAGTATTTCTATCTTTATAAGTATAAAATCCAGGGTGAACCCCGGCAATCATATGAGCATCTTTTATTCGTCTTAAAATTGTTTTTAAATTTTTATCGCGAATATTTTGTCCAGCGTCAAATGCAGATGGATTTGCCCCCATAAAGAAAAAAATGGACTTTAGCCCATTAGCTTCCGAATGTTTCAGAAGGGTTTCTATGCCTTTAAAATAAGGATCTCTACGTTGATCTGACAGGCTCTGAAAAAAAAACTTTACTGCAATTATAACTTCTTTTATATTTTTTGATCTGAGCAGCTGTGATAGAATTGATTTTATTGATTTTACAGTTCCTGTAAATCGGTAAATATCATCAATATCATGTGTTGGGGTTATTGAAAATTGTCTGGGTTTAATTTCTATATCAGGATATTCTTTTTTAAGAATTATCCTAATCAACATGGCATATTCATCTACTAAAGGTATTTTAATAGTATTGTACTTCTTGGCAATACTATTTTTATATAGAAATCTATCATGTTCATCTCTTTCTGCAGAGACTAGCTCATCCAAACCCGATAATAGGATAAACGATAAAGAAAGAATATCAAAATTGAAAATGATTTTTTCATTTTCTGTATGGTAAAGTATATTTTCTTTACCAATTTTAAGAATCGGGATCTTATAATAATCATCAAATGCAGAAATATCTGAAAGTTTAAGATCGCCGCTAAGAAGTTTATTAAAATCTTCAGTTCCACAAATACTGAAATTAATATTTTTATTTTTTACTTTAATTTCAATATTTTTTTCTGAAAATTCAACAACAGAAAATTCAATTTTATATCCCAGAGCAATCTCCAAGATAGTATCAATTGTATATTTTAGTGCATTTTCAGTTCTCATTGAAAAAAAAATTCGCTGCTTCTATTTTTGTCATGGATTCTCCATGTCCTCCATAAATAATTGTCACATCATCAAGATTCAGTACTTCATGAATAGACTTTTCTGCCATTTTTTTATTACCTGAAGGTAATTTTGTTACTGTTTTTTCGCCATTTATCATCAGATCACCTACAAATATATCTTTATTGATCTTAATACTTATACAGGAATCTGAATGTCCCTTAGTAGGATAAAACTCTATTTTCTGACCATGCCAGTTAATGCTATCCTTTTCAGTAACAGTAATATATTTTTCAACTTTATAGGAAAACTGTTTTCCATAAAATATTGAAAGATTTTTTTTACTGTTTTGTATATATAAAAGAGACTCACTGCTTAATATACATATAGGATTATATCGAGATATTATATCTTCTACCCCATATACATGATCAAAATGGCCGTGAGTAATTATACAGTAGTCAATAGTAATATTTTCCTTTTCAATAAAGTCATATAGCTCTTCATGATTCTGGGTGCCCGGATCGATGATTATACCATATTTCTGTTCATTAAAAATTAAAAAACAGTTTGAGTCTACAGGCCTATTTTCAAATTTCCTGATGAATATCTGCATTTTAAGAAGATATATTTATAGAACGGCCTCCATCTACCGTTATCTGTTGCCCTGTAATCCATCTTGCATCATCAGATAATAAATAATTTACTGCATCAGCAATATCTTTTGCATATCCAATTCCTAAAGGGTACTGAGACTGCATTCTGGCCATTACATCCTCATTATCAAATATGTTTTGAGTCATTTTTGTCAGCACTGCACCTGGTAATACAGAGTTAATTCTAATCCTTGGCGCTAGTTCTACTGCCAAATTACGCATCAATCCATCCAGAGCAGATTTGGAAGCACCATAAGTACTCATAGCTTTTGCCCCGCGGTTGCTAATATTACTTGAAATAAACACTACAGAGTTCAATAATGAATTATTGATTTTTTTATTAACAAGCAGTTTAATAAGTAAGTTTGCTGAGAAAACATTTGTCGTAAAACACTCCATCATAAAATCATTATTAACCAATTTCAATGGAATCATTTTCATAAATCCGGCACAGTGTACCAGCTTATGAACATTAATACTATTCTCATTGAGAAATTCTACTAATGTTTTTTCAGTGTTTTCCAAATTACTAAGATCTAGAGCCAGAATATGCGATGTACAGCTGTCTGAAAGCTTACTTTTAAGTTCATTCAGCTTCTCTACATTTCTACCTGTAAGAACCAAATCATAGACTTCTGATAATTTTACAGCTATCTCTTCTCCTATTCCTGCTGTAGCTCCTGTTAATAAAACTGTTTCTCTCATTTTTTATATTGCTGTAAATCCTCCATCCACTGATAAAATTGTTCCGGTTATCCATTTGCTCATGTCTGAAGCTAAAAAAACGACTGCATTCGCAATATCCTGTGCTTCTCCAAGCCCCATAGGATGAAGAGCATTTAATCTCTGATTATATTCATCATCAAAGATACTGGAAACGCCATCCAGCATTTCAGTTTTTATAAATCCGGGAGCAATACAGTTTACTCTTATTTTTTTTCCGGCCATTTCAATTGCCAAAGACTTGGTAACTCCATGTAATGCTGATTTGGACATTGAATATGCCACATTTGCAGATGAACCTACAATTCCGTAGACAGATGAAATAAATGTGATAGATGGATGTTCTCCTCTATGGTTTTTGATACTGCAGAATATTTTTGAAAGCTCAAGAGCTGCCAATGTATTAATTTTGAAAACTTTTTCTGCAGTTTCAGCTTTAAGTGTCTTTAGTGGCTGTACACAAGGAATCCCCGCAACATTCACTAAACCGTCAAGCTTTCCTATTTCTGAAATTTTACTTTCTACAGCCTGCTTTAATCCGCTGATATCTGCAAGGTCATGTACCAGCAGTAAAGAATTATTCTTACAAAGTTTCTGTGTTTCTTTAAGTCCATCTTCATTAATATCAAGCAACAATAGGTTTGCCCCTAATGAAGACAGGCTAACGGCTGTTACTCTACCGATACCTGACCCGGCACCGGTGATCATTATATTTTTAGAAGAAAAATCCAGAAAACCAGTTTCTTTAAGCATTCTGTTTAGATAAAATTAAATTATAAAGTCCTTCAACAGTTTTAGAATCGGTAATTTCCTGATTGACTAATGATACTCCATATTCTTCATCTGCCATAGCAATAATCGAAAGAGTAGCCAGAGAATCCCAAGCTTCAAAGCTTGTAAGGTTATCTGCAAGATTTACCTGATCTACTTCTAAAATTTCTGACATTTGTTCCAAAAAATTTTCCATATTTATATTTTAAGTTTAAACTTCTATTTGTTTACAAAAAATCATATTTCCTATATTCATAACGATAGTCCCCCATGTAAGTCCTACCCCAAAACCTGAAAAACAAACATCCATAGTTTCTTTTTCAAGTCTTTCCCCGATATTAAATGTAGTAGTAACTGGTATTGTAACTCCACTGGAGTTTCCGTGATTTTCTACCACATTGCTTGGAAGTTTGTCTCTGCTTACGCCAATTTTATCGGCTAGTTTCTGAAGCATAAATTTATTAGGCTGATGGAATAGGAAATATTCGATTTCATCAACTTTTTTTCCTGCTTCTTCCAAAATGCGTTCCACTTGTTTAGGTACGTTTGTCTGTACAAAGTTGAAAACATTGTCTCCCTGCATAACCAGATGATTTTTACTTCTTTTGTTTCCAAAAGAGTCTTCATAAAGCTCTCCAGTTTCTGCGGTGATTGGACATCGTGCTCCACCAGCAGGGATATTAAGTGCCATTGCACCTTTTCCGTCCATTAATATTTCACCGTATATAGGGTTGTTATTCTCATCTTTTTCTATGATGGTAATAGCTGCAGCATCTCCTATAAGAGGATTACTGTTTCTATCCTGTTTTGAAACTTTTGGACTTAAAACATCGGCATTACAAAGTAAAACTTTATTAATTGAAGGATTATCCAGTAACATAAATGCTTGTTGAAGTCCAATAATAAATCCCGCGCAGCCCTGATTAATATCCATACATAAAACATGGTCTGATAAATCCAGATACTGATGCAGTAAGTTGCTCGTAGGAGGCATTATATATTCCGGAGACTGAGAAACAAATAGAATGGCATCTATCTCTTCTTTATTCAATAATCTTTTATCCAGAAGATAATCAAATCCTTTTATCACCAAATCGTAGCTGGTAATATTCTCAGATTCCACAATACGTTTTGTATTAAATCCCATCGCCATTTTCAGCTTAAGAGATTTTGCTTCTGAGAAAGAATAATTATGCATTTCATCTTCAAATTTCACAACATTTGCAGGAAGAATGCTAAGTATCCCGGATATTTTTTTATTTGATGTTTTAATTTTCATAATTATACAGCACCGTTTCTCTTTAAAACATTTTCGATAGATTCCAATGTTTCAAAGTTTTCAGGCAAAATATCTGTTCCATCTATCGAGATTGAAAATTGCTCATCCAAAGTTGTCACCAAAGAAACCATATCAAAGGAATCCAACAATCCCCGGCTGATAAAATCTGTTTCCTGAGAGAAATCGAATTCTGGTCTTACACTGTTTAATATCTCAATTATTTTATTCTTCATATTTAAGTTTTGTATTTAATAGTACTATATTATACATTTCTTCTTCTACAAATCCAAAATGTTTATATCTTTTAATAGCATTTTCATTAGTATCAATTACCCAAAAGATTTCTCTCTTTACATCTTCAAATTTAGTAAAAAACACATCCATAAGCTTGGATCCTATTTTCTTACCCCTATGATCAGGTGACACAAACCAATATCTGAGATGGGAAGTAATTCCATTCTTTTCAAATATAATAAACCCCTGAATTTCATAATCATCTGAATAATAATAAACATTCTTCTTTTCTATCATTTTCTGAAGTTCCCTCCGGGTAGGAATCTGTTCTGCAAATTTATTAAAATATTTGTGATAAATATTTTGCAGTTCATCTAACCTATCTTCTTCAAGCTGATAAACATTTTCAGGAAGATTGAATTGAAATACATTCTTTCGCATCTTATTCATCCTCATAAGTTTTGTATATTTACAAAAACCTGTGTTTGTGAACTCAGAAAATATTTCTTCAAGGTAGTCCTGGTTTCCAACAATTTCAGAAACAATCATTACATTTTCAAATTGTTTATTAATTATCTCAAGATTTTTTTTAAGATCATTAAGATCATTTGCTTTTTTTTTTACACTTTTTATGCTGTCGGCGGTTTT
>NZ_JAJFZH010000035.1:0-24126 GCF_020733145.1 Chryseobacterium sp. X308 | reverse complement strand
GGAGATGGTTATAAGAGACAGTTTCATTTCTATTTTTTCTAAATTAAAAGATTAAAAATTTAATGATTAAAAAGATTACAGCCTGTTTTAATTTTTAAATGGTTTAATCTTTAAATAAATTAAATCTTATTTCTGTAAAAGATTTTTAAGACGGTTATAGATTTCAACATAAGCCTCAGTAACTTCACCAAGGTCTCTTCTGAATCTGTCTTTGTCTAATTTCTTCATGGTATCTTTATCCCAAAGTCTGCAGGTATCAGGAGAGATTTCGTCTGCTAAGATGATTTCGCCGTCTGAAGTTTTTCCTAATTCGATTTTGAAATCTACCAGAATGATATTGATTTTGTCAAACAGATCGATAAGGATATCATTGATATCTGAAGATAACTCATACATTTCGTCAAGCTCTTCGTAAGTAGCTGCTCCTAAGAAAACGGCATGGTGATCATTGATAAGCGGATCTCCCAACTCATCTTTTTTATAGCAGATATCGAAGATCGTTACCGGAGATTTAATTCCTTCTTCTACTCCTAATCTTTGTGCCATACTTCCCGCAGAGTAGTTTCTTACCACCATTTCCAAAGGAATGATAGAAACTTTTCTTACCAGCTGCTCTCTTTCGTCTAATTTTTTGATGAAATGAGTTTTAATCCCTTTTTCATTCAAGTATTCAAAAATAAGGGTGGTGATCGCGTTGTTCATTTCCCCTTTAAGGTCTACCTGACCTCTTTTCTGAGCGTTAAATGCTGTAGCATCGTCTTTGAAACGTACTACTACTTCATCAGGATTATCGGTTGCAAATACCTGTTTTGCTTTCCCCTCGTACAACATTTCTTTCTTTTGACTCATAATTTTACTTTCTAAATTGTAGTTAGATTTATTGATTTATTTTATTATTATTCCTGTTAAGACAGCCAGTCCAAAACTCAGTAATGTACCAATCAATACATATTCTGTAAGCTTTCTCTGTTTTGCCTGTGCAAGGTCGCTGAACCTGAAAACAGATTTGGCAGCTACCATGAAACCTACGCCTTCCCAGTGATTCACCATGATAAAAGTGAAAACCAGCAGACGTTCTAAAATTCCGATATATTTTCCGGCACTTGATAAAGATTCGGTTTGAATAGTGTTGGGGCCATCCGGAGCAGGTGTCCAGGATGACAATAAGATTTTGATAAAAATAGAAGCAGGTGTTGTTAGGAACAGCGCCGCCATAATTACCTTCAAAAATTCCTGATTTTGTACGAAGCCAAAACTGAATTCCCCAAAATAAAAAGAAACTCCGGCAATCACTGAAACATGCAGCAGCTGATCAATGAAAAACCATCTTTTATTAGTCTTTACATTTTGAAATATAAGTTTGGAAGCATCAATAATAAAGTGAGTAATTCCCACCAATACAGCGACCCACCAAAGCTGAAGATCCCAAAGGAAAATAAGGCTTAATACCGTGTGAATCAGAATATGAAGGTATAAAAACTTACTTTTCAGTTTATGGTTCTCCTTATCTGCAACCCATGAATTTGGCTGAAGTATAAAATCTCCGAGTAGATGTGCCAATATGAGTTTGATTAAGATCATGCCTATAATTCTGAGATTTTCTTTCTGAAATACTGATTGGTTTCCACGATAAGCTCATAGTTGGCTCGTTTCAGTCTCTGGCTTACCGAAGACTGTGAAATAG
Organism: Chryseobacterium sp. X308; assembly: GCF_020733145.1. Taxonomy (NCBI): domain Bacteria; kingdom Pseudomonadati; phylum Bacteroidota; class Flavobacteriia; order Flavobacteriales; family Weeksellaceae; genus Chryseobacterium; species Chryseobacterium sp. X308. Next base: position 22,442 of record NZ_JAJFZH010000035.1, on the reverse strand, counting down.
CAAATCTCTTAGCAAGATCTTCCTGAGTAATATCCTGATTCATAATCATCTCATGAATGATCTCTGCCGTAGCCATTGTCCAGTTATCAAAATCCTTGGACGACCATTTCAACAGAATATTAAGATCTCTGTCTACAGGGTCACTGGAGGTTTTGATGGCAACAGTATGTCCGTCACTTTTAAGGTCATTAAGCAGTCTCCCGGAATTGACATAGGCAGTACCGTTGGATTCGGTGATTTTCTCAGAAGAAAAACTTTCCTCACCAATACCTATGGCCATCCTTACATCTAAATTTTCAACACTTTTAATAAGAGATTTTATGGCTAGAAAACGCCAGAAAACGTCATCAATTCTGCATTTGAACTGGAACTCATCTCCTCTGTAGATTTCCCATGTGTGAGGAGCGCTTCCCCATTTTTCGAGAAGATGTTTAAGCCTGGTAATCCAAACTTCAGTGTCCGCATGCTGTGAATTTATAATATCACCGGTAATGACCGCTATCATACTGCAAATATAAGCATAATTACTTATATATAAAAAATATAAGCAGAAACACTTATAGATATTGATTATTAGTGAATCAGCTTATATCAATGATATAGTAAACATAAGGTTTTTAAGGCTTTATACCAACCATAAAATTACGGAAAAGCAAAAAAACATTCAATCATCCTGTTATTATATTTACTTTAACTCTACTTTTTTTCATTTTTTCCAGATAAGAAGCTGTTCCTGCTATCCGCTCATACTCCTCGCGCCTTCGTATTCCAACTCCCTAACCCTACAACTCTCCCACTTCTACTGCGGGGTAACCGCTGCTATCAGGGCTAGGACAGTCATTGCAGGTAAAGCAAAGCAATCTCTTAAACTATTATACATAATACAAAAATAAACCTAACAGGTTTTAAAAACCTGTTAGGTTTGGCTTGTCACAAAAATTATAGTATTTAAAATTTGATTTTATTTACCTTTTAATAAACTGGTGCGCTATCTCATCAAGCTTTAAGAAATATATTCCTGTAGGAATTCCCATCATCGGAATACTTTTCTTATTTCTAAACGGATCTTTCTCCGTATAAATCACTTTCCCGGAAAGATCTATAATCTGAGCTGTTTTTACACTTTCCATTTCTTCCTTCACATAAAGATGATCATCAACCGGGTTTGGATAAATGGTAAACTCATTATTAACAGTAATCAATTCTGCTGTAGACAATGTGCCACCCAGGTTCTGGCAGTAATTGGACGGATAAGAATCCCATTCACTGATAGTAAAAGTATTATTAGGCTGATTGATGGTGTTCTTTCTGTATAAAGATACGTTCCCGTTATTATTGGTGGTGTATTTTACCCCGATAGCATCTACTGTAACTGTTTTATTATACGCAAGTTCCACATAATTTCCTCCCGCAAACATCATAGGATCAGAAGCTGTAGCAAATCTTGCCTCATCAGGAGTATAACATGATAAAGTGCCTTTCGGATTCAGGATAACAAAAGTTTCATTGTTTCCTACCCTGCCTTCCAATTCATATGTGTCACCATTATAGAAATCTCCGGATAGACTATTTTTAAACTGAATATTAATTCTGTAATTATTTAAATTAACCTCATGTCCTGTTTTATTGACGATTTCCAGCGCATTATTTTTCACAGATTCCGTATTTGTTCCGGATATATATTTGGTAATGATAAGATCCGAGGCATAGGAATCCGAAGCAATTGTTGAGGCTGTCACCGTATTACTGAATGGAGATTCCAGGTATGCTTTATCAAAAGCTTTCACCGTAAAAGTATAGATGGTTGACGGGCTCAGATGATCGATGCTGATGGAAGTCCCTTTTGTAATGGCAACAGGCGTTGCGGATCCATTCATATAAATCCTGTATCCTAAAATATCCGTATCAGGAGAAGCCGTCCAGCTCAGATTCACAAAATAAGCATTCTGCTGGGTTGAAACCAGTGATCCGGGAGCCGCAGGAGCAATAGTATCAGGTGTTTCGGACCAGATCATATCAATCCACTCAGGATGATCAATAAATGGATTTCTGTTTTTTTGTATGGCATAAACGGCGTTGTTTCGGTCAATTTCTCTTTGTGAAACCGGATCTGCCGTATTCCACTGTTTCAGCATGGCAATATAGGCAGGATCAACTGCTCTTTCTTCCGTTCCGTCCAACGGACATTGGTCTGTAGCAGGAGTAAGACTGGCAGATGTCGTATAAGCTGTATTGAACGAACCTAACTTTCCTTCATACCGTACTGCAAAGTATAACAATGATCTTGCAATATCCCCTTTAAATTCATTAACAGGCTCATAAACCCTTCCGGTATAGGGATAATTCGGAATCGCTGCATTGGATATCCTCGACGTGTTGGAGAAAATATAATGGTTGGTATTATTTCCTGTTCCATACGGATAATTGCTTCTTCGCTGGTTGATCCATCCATCAACAGGAATTATAAAATTCAGATCCGAATACATAGGATAATCACTGATAGATGAGCTTGTACTGAATGTACTCTGCGGCATCATGTGTTCTCTGTTATATCCCTGGCCTTCCATGCCTACACCTGCTACCATCTGATCTGTAGTATATTCATAAGAATCGGGCCCTGAAGGAATTTCAGAATAGATATCCAGTAGGTATTGAGTATTGGAAGCATCATGATCATAATATTTGTCCAGATCAGTCTGGGCATATAACACTTTAAGATCGTCATAATGCCAGTTGATCATTTTTTCTGAAATAATATCGTGGATCTTTGATTTCAGGGCATATCCCGCCAGTCCGGCTGTTCCATCATAATACCCGGCAGGTGCCTGCGCAGCAGTATAAGAAGAAATCAAAAGAATCGGAAGTAGAATTTTTTTCATGCCTTAAAAATTGGGAAACTAAAAATAGTGAAATAAAAAACGAATATGCCTGAATATTTTATTAAGAAAGTATTAATTCTCAAAATATAAAAAATTGAAAATTAGATGCATTGACCGTTAATAATACCGGAAAAATAATTTTTCTTTAGCATTCCATCAATTTGGTTATCTTTGGGAACTAACTATTATTATATGAATACTGAGACTATTGACAACATCAAAATGATAGCGGAGACGGCTAGAGAATTTGCAGAAAAGAACATCAGACCGAATATTATGGAATGGGATGAAAGCCAAACATTTCCAAAAGACTTATTCCACCAGTTGGGTGAAATGGGGTTTATGGGAATTGTAGTTCCTGAACAATATGGAGGATCCGGCTTAGGGTATCATGAGTATGTTACTATTCTGGACGAAATTTCTCAGGTTGACCCTTCTATTGGTCTTTCTGTAGCAGCACACAACTCACTTTGCACCAACCATATTTATGAATTTGGAAATGAAGAACAAAGACACAAATGGCTTCCTCAGCTGGCTTCCGGAAAAGTAATCGGAGCCTGGGGACTTACAGAGCACAACACAGGTTCTGATTCAGGAGGTATGTCTACGACTGCTGTAAAAGATGGTGATGAGTGGATCATCAACGGAGCTAAAAACTTTATCACCCACGCTATTTCAGGTGATATTGCCGTAGTAATGACGAGAACAGGCGAAAAAGGAGCTAAAAATAATTCTACAGCCTTTGTTTTGGAAAAAGGAATGCCTGGTTTTACTTCCGGAAAAAAAGAAAATAAATTAGGGATGCGTGCTTCTGAAACAGCAGAATTAATTTTTGATAATGTACGCGTACCGGATTCTCACCGTTTAGGTGAAGTTGGAGAAGGTTTCAAGCAGGCTATGAAAGTGTTGGATGGCGGTAGAATTTCTATTGCTGCATTAAGCTTGGGTACTGCAAGAGGAGCTTATAAAGCTGCTTTGAAATACGCAAAAGAAAGACATCAGTTCGGAAAGCCTATTGCAGATTTCCAGGCAATCAACTTTATGCTGGCAGATATGGCAACAGAAATTGATGCTGCTGAACTTCTTATCCAGAGAGCATCTACTCTTAAGAATGCAAAACAAAAAATGACAAAAGAAGGAGCTATGGCTAAACTATATGCTTCTGAAGCTTGTGTAAGAATCTCAAATAATGCAGTTCAGATCTTCGGAGGATATGGTTATACAAAAGATTTCCCTGCTGAAAAGTTCTATAGAGATTCCAAACTTTGTACTATTGGAGAAGGAACGTCTGAGATCCAGAGACTTGTCATTGGAAGAGATATTACAAAATAACTTTAAAAATAACACCGATACAAATGATTAAACAGGCACTTTTAGGTGAATTTTTGCATGAAGCAGAAAACACCAGAAAAATTTTACAGGCAATCCCCGACAGCGCACTGGATTGGAAACCGTCCGAAAAAAACTGGACAACCGGACAGCTTGCGTCTCACATTGCTGAAGTATACAACTGGTATGAATCTACTTTCAATCAGGACGTTTTTGATATGGGAACGTACAGGTATGACAAAGGAGATATTTCCAAAGCAGAAAATATCCTTGCAAAATTTGAGGAAAATGTTGCCAACGCACAGAAAGCTCTTGAAAACTCTGATGAAAATACCTATTTCAACGAGTGGAAAATGGAAATGGACGGAAATGTACTTTTCCCTCCTATGCCAAAGGTTCAGGTGATAAGAGCTTTTCTTTATAATCATTTGTACCATCACAGAGGTGAACTGGTTGTTTATTTAAGATCAACCGGGAACAAAGTTCCTGGACTTTACGGACCTACTGCCGATGATAAAATGTAGTTAAACATTGCATCAATATAATAGAAGCTGTTTCATTTTGAAACAGCTTTTTTTTGTAGGGAGAACACAGAGCGGCACAGCAATATTCACTAAATGTGATTTATCAATATTTATTTGCTAATAATTGAATTATTAATAAAATATATTGTCTCAATTTAATAAATTAACAAATAAAAAGTAGATATGTTATTTTTTTAAAATTAGAATTCATTTTACAACTTTTACTTTTCTTTATTAATGAGCTTTTTCCATTATATACAATGTATCGCATAATATATTATGTGCAAAGTCCAAATATTCCTTAAAAAATTTTGTTTTTCGTAATATATTTTTTATTAGATTTGACATTCCACAATCAAATTTAATATTTAATATGAAAAAACAATTAACGTTGATTGGAATGCTCCTTATTTCGGGTATTTCTTTCGCACAGACTGACCGTCTTTGGTCTGAAGGTTCAAGAAGAACTTCATCAGAGATCTTTGAAAACAAAGCCAGTATCAGCAATCCAAAGGTGTACAACCTGGATATCAACGGATTGAAAAACATTCTGGCAAAAGCTCCCAAAAGGCTGGCTGCAGGCGAAAAATCTGAAATCATTATTTCTTTTCCAAATTCTGAAGGCAGAATGGAAAATTTTAAAGTGAGGGAGAATTCCAATTTTGCCCCTGAGCTGGCAGCCAAATATCCGGACATCAAATCCTATGTAGGACAAGGTCTGGATGATCCTAATTCCACAGTCTATTTCAGTGTTTCCCCGCTAGGACTGTCTTCCATGGAAATTTATGGTGATAAATCGGCTGTTTTCATCGAGCCTTACACCAAAGATCTTTCTTCGTATGTAGTATACAGAAAATCTGACAAAAAAGATGATCTTAACAAGTTTGAATGTACAGTGGTAGATGCCGCACAGAAAGGAGTTTCCAATTCTTCTCTTGCTGCAAGACCTAACGCCGATGATGCCAAACTGAGAACATTCAGACTGGCACTGTCCTGCACAGGTGAATACACCACTTATTTCGGAGGAACAAAAGCTCAGGCTTTAGCAGCGATGAATACTACAATGACCCGTGTAAACGGTGTATTTGAAAAAGATTTCGCAGCCAGAATGGTTCTGATCGCCAACAATGACGCTGTCATCTACACCAATGCTTCTACAGACCCATATTCCGCAGCTTCAGGAATGAGCAACTGGAATTCCCAGCTGCAAAGTACTTTAACGTCTGTAATTGGAGAAGCTAATTATGACATCGGTCACTTGTTCGGAGCTTCAGGAGGTGGAGGAAATGCAGGTTGTATCGGCTGTATCTGTACAAACGGATCAAAAGGAAGCGGATATACTTCTCCGGCAGATGCTATTCCTTCAGGAGACAATTTTGATATCGACTACGTAGCTCATGAAATGGGACATCAGTTTGGTGGAAACCACACCTTCTCTATGAGTAATGAAGGAACAGGTGTCAATATGGAACCTGGATCAGGATCAACAATCATGGGTTATGCAGGAATTACCAGCCAGGATATTCAACCGCATTCAGATGCATTTTTCCATGCAATAAGCATTCAGCAGATCACTAATAATATTAAAGCTAAAACCTGCTCTGTCAATACCAACACCGGAAATGCAATTCCTACAGCTAATGCAGGATTAGATTATACCATTCCAAAAGGAACTCCATTTGTTCTTACAGGTACAGGAACAGATGCCGACGGAGATTCTTTAACCTATATCTGGGAACAAATGGACAACGCTTCTTCTTCCCAGACAGGAGCAAGTTCCGCTGCAAGTGCTACAAAAGCTTCAGGACCTAATTTCAGATCATGGACTCCTACTACTGCACCGGTAAGATATTTCCCAAGAATGGCTTCAGTTCTGGCCGGAGCAACCACTACCGCAGGCTCTGAAATCACTGTAGAAGCACTTTCTTCAGTTGCCAGAACATTAAACTTCAGATTCACAGTTCGTGATAACAAAGCGGGGGGGGCAGGAAATAATTCCGATGATGCTGTTATCACTGTTAACGGAACTGCCGGACCATTCAATATCACTTCACAGAACTCTGCAACAACATACGCCGGAGGAAGTTCTCAGACAGTAACATGGAATGTGGCAGGAACTACAGCCAACGGAGTAAATGCTGCTAATGTGGATATCCTTTGGTCAACAGACAGCGGAAATACATGGACTACCCTATTGGCAGGAACTCCGAATGATGGCTCACAGGCAGTGACCATTCCTAATGCCAATACAACGACAGGAAGAATTATGGTAAAAGGATCAAACCACATTTTCTTTGATGTTAACAATGCTAATATCTCTGTAAATGCTGGCTCAGGAACTCCTGACACGGTTGCTCCTACAGCTCCTACCCTTGCTGCTTCAGGAACTACAGCTACAACCACTAACCTTTCATGGTCTGGAGCTACAGATAATGTTGGTGTTACCGGATACGATGTATACCAGGGAGCTTCATTAATTGGTTCTACGGCTTCTACTACATATACTGTAACAGGACTTACACCGGCAACTACGTATTCTTTCTCTGTGAAAGCAAAAGATGCGGCAGGAAATGCTTCTGTTTCCAGCAACACTGTAAGCGTTACAACTCTTTCCGGAGGAACAGTTACTTATTGTTCTTCTTCGGCCTCAAATACAGCAGATGAGAGAATTGGAAATGTGACATTCGGATCTATCAACAATACCTCTACAGGAACTGCAGGATACGAAAACTTCACTTCAGTTTCTACCAATGTTACAAGAGGAAGTGCTTATACAATTTCCATTACTCCGGTGTGGACTTCTACAAAATACAGCGAAGCCTACGCAGTTTATATTGATTATAACGGAGATGGAGACTTCACAGACAGCGGAGAACTGGCATGGACAAAAGCAGGTTCTACAACCAGCCCTGTTACAGGATCTATTACAATCCCGGCTACTGCTACTGTCGGATCTACAAGAATGAGAGTAATGATGAAGTACAGCTCAATTCCTACATCTTCGTGTGAAGCATTCACTTACGGACAGGTGGAAGATTACACTCTTAATATTGTTTCTTCAGGAAAAGGAGATCTTCATAATACAAATGATTTGATTACAGATTTGAAGCTTTATCCAAATCCTGTGAGAGATATCCTATATATTTCCAATACAGCATCAGAAGATTATAAGATCTTCGATATGGGTGGAAAACTAATTGACTCAGGAAAACTTCAAAGAGGTTCTGTGAATGTAAGCAACCTTATCAAAGGAGCTTATATGATTCAAATTGGAGAATCTTCTAAGAGATTTATTAAAAATTAGTAACGAATAGACTTTTTAAAATTAAACGATGTGAAAAACCGTTCTGCACAGAACGGTTTTTCTTTTTTAAAATTTTATACCATCTCTCACTTTATCACCTTTTTTTTCGTATCGGTATATCCGATAAAAAATTCATATAAAGAATACATTTTCAGCGAGTTTTTTTACTATTTTTGCTGAAAATACATGTAAGTGAAAAAACAATTATTGATGACGGGAATGCTCGCATTGTCGGGTATTTCTTTTGCACAGACCGATCGTTTATGGACTTCCAGCTCCATCAAAGTCTCCTCTCCCGTTTTTGAAGATATGTCAGTTTTTGAAGATCCGCAGCTTTTTCATCTGAATATAAGCGGATTAAAAAATGTATTGGCAAAGGCTCCGGAAAGATCAACAGAGAAATCTGAAGTCATTATCTCTTTCCCCAATTCAACCGGAAAAATGGAAAATTTCAGGGTAACGGAAAATTCTAATTTTGAGCCGGAACTCGCTTCTAAATATCCGGATATCAAATCTTATATCGGTGAAGGTGTCGAAGATCCTGCTTCAAAAGTTTATTTCAGCATTTCTCCTTTAGGATTATCTTCTATGGAAATCTACAGAGATCAATCTGCCGTTTTTATTCAGCCTTATACCAAAGACCTTTCCACTTATATTATTTATAAAAAATCTGACAGAAAAGACCATTTCAATAAACTTGAATGTACAGTTTCTGATGCTGCTCAAAAAGGTAATTTAAATGCCGTAACCCATAAAAATGCGGATGATGCTACATTAAGAACGTTCAGACTTGCACTTTCCTGCACAGGAGAATATACTTCTTATTTCGGAGGAACAAAAGCTCAGGCTTTAGCAGCCATGAATAATACCATGACCCGCGTGAATGGTATTTTTGAAAATGATTTCGCCGCAAGAATGGTCCTGATCGCCAATAATGATGATCTAATTTATACCAATGCTGCTACAGATCCTTATTCTTCCTCTTCACAAATGAAAAACTGGAATCTGGAGCTGATGAACAATCTGAGCTCTTCCATCGGAAATAATAATTTTGACATAGGACACCTTTTTGGGAGAGACGGCGGTGGCGGCAATGCAGGATGTATAGGATGTATTTGTGACAATGATATGTCTACTTACCAAAGTCAGGGTATAACCTACCCAAGCAGCTATAAGGGAAGCGGATACACTTCTCCGGCCAACGGTAATCCTTCGGGAGACACATTTGATATAGATTTTGTAGCTCATGAAATGGGACATCAGTTCGGCGGAAATCATACATCTTCTTATCGCGTTGAACCGGATTTAAAATCTGTAGAACCAGGTTCAGGATCTACCATTATGGGCTATGCGGGTGTCACCAGTTATGATGTTCAGAATAACTCTGATCCGTTTTTTCATGCCATAAGCATTGAACAGATCACCAATAATATCAAAGCAAAAACCTGTTCTGTGAATACCAGTACCGGTAACTCAATTCCTACAGCCAATGCAGGTCCTGATTATATTATTCCTAAAAGCACTCCTTTTATGCTTACCGGATCAGGAACTGATGCTGATGGAGACCAGCTTACCTATATCTGGGAACAGATGGATAAAGGAACTTCTTCTGAAACAGGAGCTAATTCTGCAGCACAGGAATCAAAAACTTGGGGGCCAATATTCAGATCATGGAGACCTTCAGGTTCTCCGGTAAGATATTTTCCGACAATGTCTTCTATTTTGGCAGGTTCTCTCAAAACCGCAGGAACAGAAATAGATGTTGAGGCACTTCCTTCTGTAGCCAGAGCTTTAAATTTCAGACTTACTGTTCGCGATAATAAAGCCGGAGGCGGAGCCAACAATTCCGATGATACAAAACTCACTGTTGATCCGGCAGCCGGACCATTTATGATAACCTCACAAAACACAGCAGTTTCCTATGTAAAAGGAAGCTCACAAACGGTTACATGGGATGTAGCAGGAACTACAGCAAATGGTGTGAATACAGCCAATGTGGATATCCTCTGGTCAACAGATAACGGCAGCACATGGACGACACTTTTGACCGGAACTCCTAATGATGGTTCGGAGAATATTACAATTCCTGATACTTTAACCAACTCCGGAAGAATAATGATCAAAGGAAGCCATCATATTTTCTTTGATATCAATAATGCCAATATTTCTGTAAAAAATTCTAATGAAGATGCTGCTCCGTCTACAGAAATCAAACTGTACCCCAATCCTGTAAAAAATATTCTTACCCTTACCAATACCAGTAATGAAGAATATAAAATCTACGACATGTCCGGCAGGCTTGTAAGTGGAGGAAACCTTGAAAGCGGAACGGTTAATGTCAATAAATTAACCAATGGAATTTACGTCATCCAAATTCCGGGATTCACAAAACAATTCATTAAAAAATAGAAAAAATAGATTTGAAACAATAAGCTGCTCATTCGGGCAGCTTTTTCGTTTAGTGAAATACAAAATATGATATTAAATCTATTTATCATTAAAATTAATTTCATAATAATAATTTATTTTAGATAAAACTACCAGCATTTGAGTTTTTTAATTTAAATTTATCGCATAACAATATTTCATTGTACCGTTTACCCAGATTGTATTTAAGGGAGCTCCAGATCGTTTTTGACATCTGATGTTATTGCTTCTTTTGAATTTATTTTGGCATGAATTGGTAATTTACGGTCAGAAATCACATTATTAATCCAGATTCCGGTCCTTAAAATTTCTGGTATAGACCGGAAAGCATCAGCAATACTTACGTCAGTATTTACTTAAGACCTTTATCAGGAAAACGATGTTTCAAAAAGGTACCCTTCAAATACCTCTGTAATTTTAAAATATTTAAAATTTTTAATATGAAACATTTATTTAAGTACATTTTTTTTCTAGCCATTACTTCGTTCTCGGTTGCCTGCAGCTCTGATGATGATGAAGTAATAGACATCAATCCGGATGTGACCACCGTATTCTACAAAAATGCAGATGAACTGGCAGTAACCTATGACTCCAATAATTCGGTAAGCCAGGCCATAAGAAATCAAGCTTATGACTTATACAAAAGAGGAAAATGGAGCGAGCTGGAATCTCTTTTTAAGGCTAATAATTTAAATGGCGGATGGCCGCCTGCCAACGGAGGTTATAATATTGTTGATGATGTTCCTTTACAGGTTGGGCAGAAGTTCGACAGATACAGCGGTGCAGTCGGCAGTTATAACGGAACCGGGGTTCCTACATTAGGAGGAAGCTTTACAAGCCCTATCATCAACGGATATGTTTATACTTTTACACAAAGAGCTCTAAACCAGCCTGAAGACAAATACGATTTTTATTATGAAATTGATGTACTGAACAACTCCATGCAGTTTAAAACCCAGACAGCAGACATTATTCCGTGGTTCAGCCAGGCAGGAAAAGGTAAACAAACGATGTGGAAAATTCCTATCGATATCAATACAGGTTACCAGAAAACATGGAATAAGCTGGCAGAAGAAGGTTATATTAAAATTACCATTAAGAGAAGCCCAAGCGGAAAATATCCTAACTTAGCAGGCACAGTTATTCAGCCATAAATCAGCTCAGATGTATTCATTATCAGAAAAAATAAACATTATTGGAAAAGCTTCTGTTGAAAAAAACGTCTTTATCAATGACGAAGCTCTCCCATCAGCAACAACCACTTTCACCTGCTCTCATTGCGGAAACAAAAATACAATTGCAATAGCACCTTATGAATCAGGGTTTCCTGTTCTGCAGCTGTATCATGAAGATAAAGTGGTATCTAAAAATGAATTGCTAAACCACGGAATGGTCAACGGAACCTCTCAAAGAATGTTTCATTTCGGAGAATTGACAGTTAATGATTTACCTACTTTATATTTTGGTATCGATTGTACTTCCTGTCATTCAAAATATATAGGCGTTTTCAGCTATGGAGAAAAGCAGCCAGGATTGATGATATTGACTATCTCCGGAATCTGGAAATATGAGTAATTAAAATCTTATCTATATCCTATTAAAAGTCCACAAGTTTCAGATTGTGGACTTTTTTTTTACTTTAGCGAAGAAATTAATAACATTATCGATAACCAGGAAAACACATTAATTCATGAAAAAGATTACTTTACTTCTTTTCATGCTGTTCTTTGAGCCAGCATATTCACAAAAAACACTTGCCCAGTATCCTGATAACCAGTTTCCATACCAAGGAGGTTCTATCCAATTGTTCTCAGATATGCAGGACTATTTCCTGAAAAGTGGCTCAAAACCATGTGATCAAAATGAGATGTATTTTGTAAGCCTAAAGATTGATGAGAATGGTAAACCTGCTTTAGTAAAGAAAAAGAGCGATGATCCTATTATAGAAAAGAACAAATGTGCTTTTACTCTTGCTGTCAAATCCTTAGGGAGCTTAAAAAACTGGCAGCCTGCAGAACAAAACGGACAGAAAGTTGCCGCTTATTTCGATTTTCTATTTCAACCCAAAGATTTTTTTGAAAATTACAAACCCGATTACGATATTGTTAAATCATATCAATCCGCTGCCATGCCCGGAGGGATGAAAGCATTTAGAAAAGAAGTTGTTGAAAGCTTAAATAATTATTTGGATTGGGAAACTTACAACCCAAAGGGAACATTTCTTATATCCTTTTCAATAGATGAAGATGGAGACATCACCACTGTAGATATTGAGCCCAAAGTAGAAAACAATAAAATTCTTCTTGAGGATGTAAAATTTGCTCTGAAAAAAATAAAAGGGAAGTGGAGTCCGGCAAAAAAGAATGGAACACCAGTAAAATCATGGTTTAGAATACCTATTAACTTTAATTCGCGGGAATAAAATTAAAACAATAGACAGCCTGTGCTTTTGAGTCTCATATTTTACTCGTGTACATTTCACATTTTGCAAATCCTTTTCTATCTTTGTGGGAAATAAAAAAATTCATGGATAAAATTGATAGTCTGAACCAAGTAGCAGAATTCCATACTACTTTCAAAGCCCCTATTTTAGATACCCCACAAATTCCTCCTCCGGAAAGATGCAACCTGAGAGTAGAACTTTTACAGGAAGAATTAAACGAACTGAAACAAGCTATTGCTGACAATAATATTGTAGAAATTGCAGATGCATTGTGTGATCTTCAGTATGTTTTGAGTGGTGCGGTACTGGAATTCGGACTTGGCAACAAATTTGTAGAGCTATTCAACGAAGTTCAACGCTCCAATATGTCGAAAGCATGTGATAATGAAGAACAGGCAGAGGAAACTGTAGAATTTTACAAAGCGAAGGAAGTAGAATCTTTTTATGAAAAGTCCGGAGAAAAATTTAATGTTTACAGAAAGGCAGATCATAAAGTATTAAAAAACAAATACTACTCTCCTGCTGATTTAAAATCAATTATCGAAAAATAAAATATGAAAAAATTTATTACCAATATTGTTGCCTTTTCAACCTTGTTTTTGGCTTCGCAGCAGCTTACTGCACAAAAAGTAGTGGTAAACCGTGAAGTTGAAACCCAGAATGACGGCAAAATGCTTTTGGGAAACCAGTTGAAAGAGCAGTTTTTAAAAGCTCCTTATGCAGATTGGTATGTGAAAGAACATGATGAGTATGTTCTTGATCAAAAAGCAGTCAGTGAATTAAAAAAAGAGAAAATCGGAACCTATGATATTATCGTTTTCATGGGAACCTGGTGTGAAGACAGCCACAGAGATTTTCCAAGACTGATGAAAATATTGGAAGCCGTAAGTTATCCGGAAAATAAATTGAATATTATTGCTGTTAACCGTAAGAAAGAATCTCCTACCGGGGATGAAAGTCTTTACAATCTTCAGAAAGTTCCTACCATTATCCTGAAAAGATATGGAAAAGAAGTGGGCAGAATCATCGAAATGCCTACGACAGGATATATTGAAAGGGATTTGGTTCAAATTCTGAAAAAGAATGATTCATCTGTTATCAAAGAAATTTTTAAATAGATTTTGAGAAATTATAGAACAATATTATCTTTTGCTGCGGGTGCCGGCGCAATGGTGCTGCTCTTTTTTGGCCTGAAATCCTGCCTGAACCTTGGAAATAAAACTGAAAAGTCAGATTATTATATCCTGACCAATCAAATTTCCAAGATGAATAAGATGGTCGTGATGGAACAGAATACCTCCAGCATGCAGAAGACCAAAATGGGTTATGAGGTTTTTGGAAAAGAAGTTTCCAGCAACAGTATTATTACCTACACAAAGACTAATGCACAGGTTTCTTATGATCTCAACAAAATGAAGATTGAAGTAGATTCCATCAACAAAAAGCTGGTGATTACCGAACTTCCTGATGCTGAAATCAGAATTACACCTAGCGTTGAAATTCAGTCTTTGGATGATTCTTTCTTTAACAGGATTTCGGAGAAGGATATTAAAAATGTTACCGCTAAAGCTAAGGAAACCGCAGAGAAATCAATTGATCAGAATCAACTGAGAAGTGAAGGCCGCAAACAGCTCATGGAAAACCTGAATAATATTTTTGTTCTGGCCAAGGCTTTGAATTATGAAATAGAAGATAAAACGGGGAAAATTGGTATTCTGGGACTTTAGGTTAAAATATTTCTGTTTGGCAAACCCTTTGAATGATACTATCCATATTGTTTACATTTAAAATTCAAACTCATGGATACAAAAGGAAAAACCACCAGGAAAGAATCTGCCAATACCGCAGAAACCCAAAAGCAAAATCAGGATTTCCAGAATATTCCTGCCGCATCAAAAAAGACCAATCCGCCTGATATTGATAAAGAAGATGTTCAGAAGTCTTCCAAAAACAAATCAGGAAAAACGGATAACACAAAAAAATAAAAGAGCTTTTAAGGCTTTATTTAATAATGAAAAACGAAAAGTTCCGTCTCATATGAGGCGGAACTTTTCTTTCTAACTATCTAACTGAACTTTTGTTTCTATACAATGGTCGATTTTCCGATCTTAATATTTTCAAAATTATAATAAGACTTTTCGGAATATCTGATATGGTCTGCAATAAAACTTCCCACTTCACTTGTGGAGTAATACTGTTTGCTATTAAGATCAATTGTGACATACTTATTCTCAATAGCATGTTCTACCGACTGTCTTAATTTTTCGGCTGCGGTCTTTAAACCAAGATGATCCAGCATCATCGCCACACTTAAAATAGAAGCAACAGGATTGGCAATTCCTTTTCCTTTCGCCTGTGGATAAGATCCGTGAATAGGCTCAAACAAAGCATTCTTCTCTCCTACTGAAGCAGATGGTAATAATCCGATAGAACCTCCGATCACACTTGCTTCATCGGAAATAATATCACCAAACATATTTTCCGTTACAATGACATCAAAATGCTTAGGATTAAGGATCAGCTGCATGGCCGCATTGTCTACGAACATATAATCAAGCTCTACATCCGGATATTCCGGTGCAATTTCCTGACACGTCTTTCTCCACAATCTTGACGTATCCAAAACATTGGCTTTATCAATAAGCGTAAGCTTTTTCTTTCTTTTCTGCGCTTCCTGAAACGCCATATGCGCAATCGGAATAATATCTTCACGGCTGTATTTGCAGACATCATAAGCGTAAGCACCTTCCGGATCTGTAAATTTTTCACCGAAATAGATTCCGCTTACCAGTTCTCTGAAAATCTGAATGTCAGCGCCTTCAATAATTTCTCTTTTCAATGGGCTTTTATCAATCAGAGAGGCATAGGTTTTTAAAGGACGGATATTGGCAAACAATCCTAACTCCTTGCGAAGTTTCAATAATCCCTGTTCAGGTCTTACTTTCGCTTCCGGATTATTATCAAAAACCGGATCACCAATAGCTCCGAACAGTACAGCATCAGACTCTTTACAGATTTTCAGCGTTTCTTCGGGCAAAGGATTTCCAGTTTTAAAAATAGCCTCTGCACCGATTAATCCATATTCAAAATGGAATTTACATTGAAAAGCTTCAGCAATAGCATCTAATATTTTAATGCTTTCACCGATGATTTCCGGGCCAATCCCATCTCCGGGAAGAACCGCGATTTTAAAATAATTGTCGCTCATTTGCTTTTTGTGTTTTTAATTCAAATTCTGTGATCGTCTGCTTTCTGCTGATTAAAAAATCAATATCGTCATAGCCGTTCAGCAGGCATATTTTTTTATAGGAATCAAGCTCAAAGGTTTCTGTGGTATCTTTAAAGCTGATGGACTGTAGCTCCACATCAATAGCAATTTCATTATCAGGATTTTCATTGATACCCTCTAAAATTTCTTTTAAAAATTCTTCGGAAACTTTTACAGGAAGAAGCCCGTTATTCAAAGCATTTCCTTTAAAGATATCCGCGAAATAACTTGAAACAATGACCTTGAATCCATAATCCGTTAAAGACCAGGCTGCATGTTCACGACTGCTTCCACAACCGAAATTATTTCCTGCAACAAGAATCTCACCACCGAATTTGGGATTGTTTAAAACAAAGTCCGGATTCGGTTCTCCTGTATGGATATTGAATCTCCAGTCTCTGAACAGATTCTCTCCGAACCCTTTTCGGTCTATACTTTTAAGGAATCTTGCCGGAATAATCTGGTCTGTATCTATATTTTCTGCCGGCAGTGGAACTGCGCGGGATTTTAAAACAACTAATTTTTGCATGTGTACTACAATGTTAGACTTTAACCACAAAAGTTTTGTCTTTGTGGTTAAAACATAATTTAAAATTACTTTTAGTTTAAACTTTCAAAAGCTGAAATTTTACCTTCTATGGCTGCTTTTGCTGCGGTAAGCGGGCTGGCAAGAATTGTCCTTGAACCTTGTCCCTGTCTGCCTTCAAAGTTTCTGTTGGAAGTGGAAACACAATATTCTCCTTCCGGGATTTTATCGTCATTCATCGCCAGACATGCCGAACACCCCGGCTGCCGAATCTGAAATCCGGCATCACTGAATATTTTATCCAAACCTTCTTCATAAATCTGTTTAACTACCTGCTGAGATCCGGGAACAATCAGAGCTTTTACAGCCTCGGATTTACTTTTCCCTTTAATATATTGGGCTGCAGAACGGAAATCTTCTATTCTTGCATTGGTACAGCTACCTATGAAAACATAATTAACTTTGATACTGTTAACTGCCTGCCCGGCTTCCAGTCCCATATATTGTAAAGCTTTTTCTTCGGATTCATTTTGCGGTGCCGGAATAACTTCACGGATTGAAATACCCATTCCCGGATTAGTACCGTAGGTAATCATAGGATAAATATCCGAAGCATCAAAGCTGAGTTCCTGATCAAAAACAGCGCCTTCATCTGTTTTTAAGGTTCTCCAATAGGCTACTTTTTCATTCCAGTCTTCTCCTTCCGGAGCAAATTTTCTTCCCTGTACGTATTCAAAAGTGGTTTCATCCGGAGCAATCATTCCGCCTCTCGCACCCATTTCAATACTCATGTTGCAGACGGTCATTCTTCCTTCCATTGACATTTCCTCGAATACATTACCTGCATATTCACAAAAATATCCTGTCCCTCCGTCTGTTCCTATTTTTGAAATGATATAAAGAATAACATCTTTAGGCTGAACATTTTCGTTTAATTTGCCATTGACGGTAATTCTCATTGATTTTGGCTTGTTCAGCAATAAACATTGGCTGGCAAATACCTGAGCTACCTGGCTGGTCCCAATCCCAAAGGCAATTGATCCAAATGCACCATGGGTAGAGGTATGGCTGTCACCACACACAATACTCATTCCCGGCTGGGTAATCCCTAATTCAGGAGCGATGATATGAACAATTCCCTGATATGGGTGTCCCAATCCGAAAAGTTCAATATTATTTTTTTTACAGTTTTCTGTAAGCTGTTCTACCTGATTTCTTGAAAGATCATCTTTAATAGGCTGATCCTGATGCAAGGTAGGTACATTGTGATCCGCAGTCGCTACAATCTGTTCCGGTCTGAAGATTTCCAGATTTCTGGATTCAAGTTCTGCGAAGGCCTGAGGGCTGGTTACCTCATGAATAAGATGTTTGTCTATATAAATGATCTGAGGTCCGTCAGGAATGGTTTCTACCACATGGGCGTCCCATACTTTATCAAAAAGTGTCTTTTTACTGTTGTTCATTTTTTACTTTATCTTGATTTTAAATCAAACCTATCCTATTTTTCTGGTGAAAGAATCCATCATAACACTCAGATCATCGTTATCAATTTCTTTTTTAAGATCAGCGATTTTCAAAAATTCCTGATACAGATAATCAAGTTCATTTTTGGTAACCTCGTAGCCGATATGTTTGAAACGGTAAGCCAATGCTGAACGTCCGCTTCTGGCAGTAAGAATGATTGAAGAGGCATTCACACCTACTTCTGCAGGATCTATGATTTCATACGTTTCCCTGTTTTTAATTACTCCGTCCTGATGAATTCCTGAGCTGTGAGCAAAGGCATTAGCTCCTACAATAGCTTTGTTGGGCTGTACAGACATTCCCATCAGATCAGAAACCATAGCACTCATTTCATTCAGCATTCTGGAATTCACATCGGTATGCAGATTCAGATTTTTATGCTGTTTTAAAATCATGACGACTTCTTCCAGCGCTGTATTTCCTGCTCTTTCTCCCAATCCGTTGATCGTACATTCAATCTGGCGGGCTCCATTAATTGCTCCGGCAATAGAATTGGCAGTAGCCAGCCCCAGATCGTTATGGCAATGACATGAAAGCACTGCTTTTTCAATTCCCTTTACATTTTCTTTCAGATATTTTATTTTCTGACCATACTCTTCCGGCAGGCAATATCCTGTGGTATCAGGAATATTCAGGACAGTTGCTCCTGCTTTAATCACCGCTTCACACACTCTTGCCAGATATTCATTATCCGTTCTTCCTGCATCTTCAGCATAAAACTCAACGTCTTCAACATATGTTTTCGCATATTTTACTGCTTCTGCTGCTCTTTCAATAATATCTTCTCTTGTTGAATTGAATTTGTATTTAATATGAGAATCCGAAGTTCCGATTCCTGTATGGATTCTTGGTTTCTTTGCCAACTTCAGCGCTTCTGCTGCTACATCAATATCTTTTTTGTTCGCTCTTGTGAGTCCGCATACCTTCGCATTTTTCACCAGTTTTGAAATTTCTGAAACCGATTCAAAATCGCCGGGGCTGGAAATCGGGAATCCTGCCTCGATAATATCAATCCCTAATTCATCAAGCCTTTCAGCAATAACCAGTTTTTGTTCCGTATTCAGTTTGCATCCCGGAACCTGCTCCCCATCTCTCAGTGTCGTATCAAAAATTTCGATTTTTTCGGAATTCATAAGTGAAGTTTTTTACTTAATTTTGGATCAAAACTACAGCTTGCGATATTTTTTCATTTTCACTTTTTCTGAAAATTACAATACTCAACAGCTTATAAAACAATTGTATTTATTTATTAATCAATAATTTAATTCCCAAAAATTTACAATGGCAGAATTGCAGAAAGATTTTTTGTTTGTATTGGTAAAGTCATTGACCACCTCTGAAAAAAGACAGTTTAAACTCTACGTAAACCGTCTCGGAATTAACGTAGATGCCAAATTTCTATTGTTATTTTCTGAGATGGACAAGATGAAAGAATATGACGAAAGTATTATTATTGAGAAAAAAATATCTACAAAACAACAGCTTTCTAATCTTAAGGCTCATCTTTACAAGCAGATTTTGGTGAGTCTCCGTATGAACCCGAGTCATCAGAATTATAGAATCCAGCTTCGCGAACAGTTAGATTTTGCCAATATCCTTTATCAGAAAGGACTTTATAAGCAGGCTTTAAAGATATTAGACAAAACCAAGCAGACAGCATTGGAACTGGATGAAAAAAGTATTGCTTCGGAGATCATCGATCTTGAAAAAGTAATTGAATCACAGTTTATTACACGAAGTATCGAAGGCCGTGCAGAAGAGCTTATCAAACAATCTCAGGAGATCAGCAAACAGAACCGTTATACCACAAAACTGTCTAATCTTTCTTTGAAATTATACAGCGAAATGCTGACCCATGGTTATGTAAAAAACGATGCAGACCGGCAGGAAGTTATGGATATTTTTAACGCAGAGATTAAAAGTATCAACCCTGAAAAACTGAATTTCACAGAGAAATTATGGTATTACAAAGCCCATGTCTGGAAAAACCAGCTTTTACAGGACTATAAATATACCTTGAAATATGCTTATCAGTGGGTAGATCTTTTTCATAAGAAGCCTGAAATGATCTACAGCCATCCGGTTTGGTATATCAAAGGGAATACGTATCTGCTGAAAATCCTCTTTTTGTATGGAAATATTGATATTCTGGAAGAGCATTTCCAGAACTTCAATACAATGGTACATGCCGAGAATTTTGTTCAGAATGAGAATCTGCAGTCCCTTATTTTCCTTACCCACTACAATACGCTGATGAACATTCACTTTGTAAAAGGTGAATTTTTTACAGGAACCAAGCTTATCCCTGAAGTGGAATTAAAAATGGAAAAGCTCAGAGAAAGGATTGATGAACACCATTTTATGATTCTTTACCTTAAAATGGCAGCTATGTTCTTTGGCAGTAAAATGTTTGAAAAATCGATTGAATATTCTATGAGAGTCATAGAATCCAAAGGAAATGTTCAGGAAGATCTGTTGTTCCATACCCGCATTCTGATCTTAATGGCCAAATATGAATCAGGGAATGATGAAGATTATGATGAGTTTACTGCGTCAACTTTAAAGTTTGCGAAGAAAATGAAAAAGCCGGAAGAGTTCCATTTCGAGAGTATTCAGTTTTTCAAGAATCTTAATAATCAGGTGCCGGATCAGCGACAGAAAGCATTTGAAAATTTTGATAAAAAACTGGAAGAGTATGCCTGCAATGAATATTACCGCCGATCATTATTCTATATCGATATTCATGGATGGATTAAATCCAAAGTTCAGAATGTGGATGTTATTGAGATTATCAAGCAGAAAGTAAGGTATAAAAGAAAACATTAAATAAGAATATATAAAAATATATTTTTCAATAATTTACAATGTTTTATCTCATGTAAAATAAAACATCAAAAAACATTTTTTAATATAATCTTTTATAGTATTAACAGGTCGCTCCTCCGGAGCTCTAATTTTAAAACCAAATACTTTCTATTAACAGTTAGCTCCTATCGGAGCTGCTTAGGATCCCATTGGGATCTTCTGTTAGTAGAAAATGATGAAGTCCCGAAAAAATAGAGCTCCGGAGGAGCGACCTGTTCATTATGCTTTGATTAATCGGACGATGATTATTTATACATATCTTTTATAAAATTCAATGCATTTCTATGACTGATTTTTTCAACAAGCTCTGATGAAAATCGTTCTTCAATTTCTTTATTGATGGCAGGATATCCGGAGGCATTGGAATGCTCGGAAAAGAAAAAAGGATGACGGGATTTGTCCGGATGATCTTTCCAGTAGAAATAATCTGCTCCATAGGCAATGCTGTCTTCTCCTCCAAGATCTAAACCATATTGAATATGTTCATAGAGTCTTTCAGGATGATCAATATCCACATAATCTTTGATAAAATTCAGACCAATTAAGCCTTTTCTGTTGATAACTTCCTTTGCCAGTTCATCAGGAAGGTTTCTATTGTTTTTATAAACGGACCTGTAGTTGGAATGGCTCGCCAGAATAGGAATTGAATAGTTTCTCTGATCGATATAAGTAAAAATATCATAGGCCAGCTGGTCACTTGTATGGGCTAAATCAATAGCAATTTTACGGTCAGCGATATAGTCGATCAGAACTTTTCCATCGTCCTTTAAGCCGGCTGTAGCATTATTTCCGCCTCCAAAACGATTTTCCAGATGATGGGTAATTCCGATATAAAAAACTTTCTGTGTATTTTCAATAATGGTTTCCAGGTTTTTGAAGCCGGATTCCAGACTTTGGTCTTCATCACAGAAAGCAGATGCATTCTCTATAGAAGCAATAACTCCTACCCGATTTTTATTCTCCAAATCATTATGATTGTCATTGTTAAAAAGGAAAAAACTCTCATTTTTAATCAATTTTGAAAATAATTTGCTTTGTTCCAGACCATGAACTGTGCTATTCGCTCCTGTTCCTGCATACATAGCCATCACCTGAAGTTTTACATTGCCTTCCTGTAAATAAGGTAGTGAACAGCCAATTTCTTTGTTATCAACAGCTGCATCGGATCTTAGCAGATAATATAATAAATCGCAGTGGAGATCGACATTTATAGGATTCATATTAACTTGTAATTTACTTGTTTTTAAAGACTTATAAAAAGAATAAGGATTTTAATATTGGCATTATCATTAATAAAAAATTAAAAGTATTTTTCTATGAAAAACGAAATATGGAATTCAGTGAGACTAAAAC
>NZ_JAJFZH010000034.1:0-28761 GCF_020733145.1 Chryseobacterium sp. X308 | reverse complement strand
CATTTAAACATTTTTAATTGTTATTTATAAACATCACTTTTACTTTTGTTCCATAAATAATAAAAAATTATGTGTGGAATTGTATGTTTATTTGACGCCAAGCAAAAAACCGAAGTATTAAGACCTCAGGTATTGGAAATGTCAAAAAAAATCCGTCACAGAGGACCGGATTGGAGTGGAGTTTTCCAGGATGAGAAAGTCATTTTTTCTCATGAAAGACTTGCCATTGTAGATCCAACTTCCGGGAAACAACCTTTATTTACGAAAGACGGAAAAGTAGTATTAGCCGTAAACGGTGAAATCTACAACCATAGAGAATTAAAAGAAGAATTTCCTGATTATGAGTTTCAGACTCAGTCGGACTGTGAGGTAATCCTTGCACTGTACAGAAAATACGGAAAAGATTTCGTAGAGAAACTCAACGGAATTTTTGCCTTCGCTTTATATGATACTGAAAATGATGTTTATCTTATTGCCCGCGATCATATGGGAATCTGCCCGCTTTATCAGGGTTGGGACAAAAACGGAAACTATTATGTCGCTTCAGAATTAAAAGCTCTTGAAGGGGTATGTAAAAAAATAGAAACATTCCTGCCCGGTCATTTCGTTTACAGCAAAGATGGCGCTGAGCTTCAGCAATGGTACACAAGAAACTGGGACAGCTTTGATCATGTAAAAGACAATGAAACGGATATTTCAAAACTGAGAAAAGGTCTAGAAGATGCAGTTCACAGACAACTGATGAGTGATGTTCCATATGGAGTACTTCTATCAGGAGGTTTAGATTCATCTGTTATTTCCGCTATCACTGCAAAATTTGCCCGCCAGAGAATTGAAAGCGGCGATACACAGGAAGCGTGGTATCCGAGACTTCACAGTTTCGCCGTAGGATTGGTTGGTTCTCCCGATCTGGCAGCAGCTCAGAAAGCTGCGGAACACATCGGATCTGTACACCATGAGGTTAACTTTACCGTGCAGGAAGGACTGGACGCTGTACGTGACGTTATTTACCACCTTGAAACCTATGATGTCACCACCATCAGAGCATCCACCCCAATGTACCTTTTAGCAAGAGTGATCAAATCCATGGGGATTAAAATGGTTCTTTCAGGAGAAGGTTCTGATGAATTGTTCGGAGGTTATTTATACTTCCACAAAGCTCCTGATGCAAAAGAATTCCACGATGAAACGGTAAGAAAACTGGGCAAACTTCACCTTTATGATTGTTTAAGAGCCAACAAAGCGTTGATGAGCTGGGGAATTGAAGGAAGAGTACCATTCCTTGATAAAGAATTTATGGATATTGCGATGACGCTTAACCCTAAAGATAAAATGATCAATACCGCTGAAGGAAAAATTGAAAAATGGGTATTGAGAAAAGCTTTCGAGGACCTGCTTCCTGATTCTATTGCCTGGAGACAGAAAGAACAGTTCTCGGATGGTGTAGGATATTCATGGATAGACACTTTAAAAGAGGTCGCAGAAAAAGAAGTAACGGATGAAATGATGGCGAATGCAAGATTCAGATTCCCGCTAAACACTCCTCAGAACAAAGAAGAATACCGGTACAGAACGATTTTTGAAGAACATTTCCCAAGTGAAACCGCTGCAGCTACTGTTCCATCGGTTCCATCGGTGGCATGCTCCACTCCTATTGCTTTGGAATGGGATGAAGCATTCAAAAAAATGAACGATCCAAGCGGAAGAGCAGTGAAAGTACATGAAACGTCATATTAGAAAGGGATATTGATGAATAGTTAATCGTCAATTCGCTTCGCTTCGCTTGTCAATGTATTGCGGGATTCGGGTTACGGGATTACAGGCTTATTATTTACTTGCGAAGCAAAATTCACTAATGACATGTATATTTTTTTCATTCAAACCTATAACTCTCTCTGTTATAATTTATCAATCCTGTAGCAATACAGGATTTTTTCTTGAATTAACAATAACAATATGGCATAATTTAACTCACAATCCAAAATAATATCTAATAAATAATTATATTTGGAAAACGAAAATATCAATTATAAAAAAATGAGAAGAAACCTTACTGTTTTATTTGCCTTATTAGCGATTAGTTTTGCTTTTGGACAAGGGAAATACGGCAAATATCTGAATTCAAAGAAGCTTGCTTTGGCTTACAAGAGTGTGAAAGACCAGGATAAGGACGACTACTATCAACAATTCTACTGGCTGGTAAAAGCAGAGCAACTGAAAACTTATCCTCACCTTAAAGATATAAAACCTGTCGTTTTATATGAATTTGTAAAATATGTAAACCCTCAGAATCCGACCAAAAAACTGGATGCAAGAGGCAAAGAACTGAGAGCAACTGCAGAATTATCATTAAATCAATATTTTAAAAATAAAAAATTTGAAAACAATTCTGTATTAATGTATAATCTGGAAACGTACGTAGATCCTTCAAAAGGGCAATATTATACTAAGGTTGATCCGGAAAAAATCAAAGAGCTTGTACCAAAGGAATTATTTGCTTTCAACTCGTTCAACAGAAATATAGGAGAAGAAAAAACCTATTATCTTTGGATTGACAAGAAAAAAGATGATCTTAATATTGTAGATATCATTCCTAGCGAAAAAGAAGACAAAGCTTTTTATACCAGATTAAGACAATATCTTCCAAGCTATAAATTCTCAAAATATGTTCCTACTGTAAAAAAAGGGAACAAGTCTGACAAAACGGATATCGAATATTATTATATCATGCCTTTTGAACAGAATACCGATAACATCGAATACAAAACAAAGGATTTCAAAACTTTCACTTTAAGCCAGTACAGAAAAGCCGGTGATGAATGGAAAGGAGTAGAAAAACCTAGAAAATAAATCAAAAAGTCCTGTGAAATTTCACAGGACTTTTTTAATTTTATATGGATTTCTTTATCTAAGAATCAAAACGCTTAGAGTAAGCGGTTCTTCAAATCAAATAAGTCTGGGAATTTTTTATAACCCAGCCGGTACAAAATGACAGAAGCAAATACACAACAGACCTCCGTAAAAAAAATACTTCCCTTAATTCTGGCCACTGCTATTTTCATGCAAATGCTGGATTCCACGATTCTGAATACTTCCCTGCCTGCAATTGCAAAAGATCTGAATGAGTCTCCCCTCAATATGCAGAACGCTATCATCAGTTATGTCCTAACGCTTGCTGTTTTTATGCCGGCCAGCGGATTTCTTGCAGACCGGTTCGGGACCAAAAAAGTATTTATATTTTCTTTGGTGCTGTTCAGTCTGGGCTCGTTATTTTGTTCTTTGTCTCAAAACCTTACCCATCTTGTTATTTCAAGGGTCGTTCAGGGAGTTGGAGGAAGCCTGATGACTCCTGTCGGAAAACTGGCCCTCATCAAAACATTTGATAAAAACGAACTGCTCAAAGCCATGAACTTTGCTATTATTCCCGCTCTCATCGGGCCTGTATTGGGGCCATTGGTCGGAGGTTATATGGTAGATTATCTTTCATGGCACTGGATATTCCTGATCAATATTCCGATTGGGGTGCTGGGAATTCTTTTAGGATTAAAATTCATGCCCAATTATAAATCTGATGATGTAGATTTTGATTTAAAAGGGTTCCTGATTTTTGCAGCAGCCTCTCTCCTGCTTTCTGTTTCACTGGAACTTTTCGGAGACATTCAGAATATTACACCGGTCTTATTGGTATTTATCATGGGATTTTTGTTCCTGTACTATTATTATAAACATGCAAAAAGAGGCGGAAATCCAATTTTCCCATTAAATCTGTTTCAGGTAAGAACTTTCCGTGTGGGTATTGTGGGCAATCTGGCGACCAGATTGGGAATCAGCTCCGTTCCGTTATTACTTCCGCTAATGATTCAGATTGCCTATAAACAATCTGCGGTAACTTCCGGCTGGATCATTGCTCCTATGGCTTTAACAGCTATATTCGGAAAATCTTCTGTTATAAAAATTTTAGATAAATATGGCTATCGGCAGACCTTAATGGTGAATACCTTCATCATCGGAACATTAATATGCCTTCTCGCCATTCCAAACATTCACACTTCCTTATATTGGTTTATTCCCATCATCGCGGTGTTAGGTTTTTTCAACTCGATACAGTTCACTTCCATGAACACTATTTCCATTGCCGATCTCCGAAATTTTCAAACCAGCAGCGGAAACTCATTACTCTCTGTCAACCAACAGTTAGCCATCGGTTTCGGAATTGCTTTCGGACTGATTGTTTTAAAGCTGTTCGAAAATACAGATCTGATTAAAGGAGAAATCCACAATGCTTTCCGGTTAACCTTTCTCACGGTAGGAATATTAACAATTCTATCAGGATTGGTATTCAGAAGACTCCATATTTCGGATGGGAAGAATATGCAGTCTAAGGAGGATTAATCAGGAAAAAAGTAAAATTATAAAAATAATGCATCTATGGCGGATTACTAAGCAGTTCCGCCAATTTGTATTTTCTGTATTCTACCCTTCTACGAACTTAACACAGATCAATGCTTTTCGCATATATGTATGGTAATTTTGTTTACATAAATCAACAATGTGATGGCAACTAAAAAAATAGAAATCGTAGTATCTCCAAAACCTGCGCACTTTGTAGGTGATGGATTCAGGGTTCACAATTTCATTCCGGGAGTTCCTGGATTGGATATGAAAAGAATGGATCCGTTCATTATGCTGGATTATAATTCAAAATTTCATTTCAACGGATCAGACCGACCGAGAGGTGTCGGGGTGCATCCGCACAGGGGTTTTGAAACAGTAACCATAGCATATAGCGGAAAAGTAGAACACCATGACAGTGCCGGCGGCGGCGGTGTTATCGGAGAAGGTGATGTTCAGTGGATGACGGCAGCCAAAGGAGTTCTTCACAAAGAATATCATGAAACGGAGTGGGCAAAAGAAGGAGGAATTTTCCAGATGGTTCAGCTTTGGGTGAATCTCCCTGCAAAAGATAAAATGAGCTGCCCAAAATACCAGGCTATTGAAAACTCTAAAATGGAAAGAGTTGATCTCGGTGATAATGGTTTTATAGAAATAATTGCCGGAGACTATGATGGCCATAAAGGACCTGCAAGCACTTTCACTCCGGTCCATATGATGAACGCAAAGCTTAAATCAGGAGGAAAAGCGGAATTTAATTTCCCTGCTCATTTCAATACTGCGGCTTTGGTGATTGAAGGAAGTATTATTATTAATGGAGAAGAAAGCGTTAAATCCGATCATTTTGTATTGTTTAAAAATGAAGGCGAAACATTTACCATCGAAGCAAAGGATGATACTGTTGTTTTAATCATCAGCGGTGAACCTATCAATGAACCCATTTACCCTCACGGACCTTTTGTGATGAATTCCAGGGAAGAAATCATGCAGGCTTTCGAGGATTTTAATACCGGAAAATTCGGATATCTGGAAGATTAAAAGAATTAAATTTATCTTAATCTTTGATTATTCCTTTTTTATTAACTTTATATAATGGCAAACCTTATAGGTTTTAAAACCTATAAGGTTTAATTGTCTTAACACGCAATTTCCTGCATTTATAGGAAATGTAGCACCCTTAGTACAAATATTATGAAACCAGAATTTGAAAATATACCTCTTGTAAAAGCTGAAAAAAGATTTGAAATAGAGTTCAACGGACATTATGCATTTATTGATTATCGTGAAACCATGCACCAGATTTCTTTGATACATACAGAAGCAGAACCGGAACTGGCAGGAACCGGCGCAGCAGCTGCAGTAGTAGAGAAAACATTGAATTTTATTGAGGAAAGCGGAAAAAAACTTCTTCCCTTCTGTCCTTATGTTTTCGCTTTTATTAAGAAACACCCTGAATGGAAACGTATCGTAGATGAGAGATTTGAAGGCTATGACAAACTGTAAATCTTTATCAGAACTCATCATTTATTTTAAATAACAATATCTTAAAAGTATCACATCATTATGTCAAATATTGGACTTATTATTGAAGAAAAAGCAGCAGATATCGGAAATTTCCTCGTAGGAAGACTTCTTCCTTTCCGTGAGAAAAGAGCCGTTGGACCTTTTGTTTTTATTGACCACATGGGACCTTCAGAATTAAAAGATTATCAGAATCTTGATGTTCCGCCACATCCGCATATCGGATTATCTACCTTAACTTACCTGTTGGAAGGGTCTATCTTTCACAGAGACAGCATTGGAAGTGCTATTGAAATAAAACCGGGTGCCGTTAACTGGATGACTGCCGGAAAAGGAGTGGTACATTCAGAAAGAACACCTGAATATTTAAGACACAGCGATAAAAGGCTTCACGGATTTCAGATCTGGGTAGGTCTTCCAAAGCATCTTGAGCAGTCTGAGCCTACTTTTCATCATATTGAGGCAGATGAAATTCCGGTTTGGGAAGAAGATGGTATCCAGTATAAATTAATTGCCGGTGAAGCATTCGGAAGAACATCTGCAGTTCCGGTACACAGCAAATTATTTTTCCTTGAAATTAAAACAAAAGAAGCAAGAAAAATCAGCATTGGAAAAGATCTTTATGGAGAAGCAGCCATGTATGTTCTGGATGGAACTGTAACCACCGATGGAAACTCTTATGGTTCCAAACAGCTGATGATTGCCAAAGATACCAAGCTTTGCGAATTTGAAATGAGCGAAAACGGAACGGTTTATCTTTTTGGTGGTGAGCCATTCGATGAAGAGCGTTTTATATTCTGGAATTTTGTTAACTCTGATAAAGAATTAATTGAACAGGCAAAGGTAAACTGGAATGATCAGAATCACGAAGCATTTCCTCTGGTTCCAGGTGACGAAAATGAATATGTGCCGCTTCCTAAGGCTATTTTAAACCGAAAATAATTTCAGTTCAGATTATTAACTATGAAAATATTAGCATTTGCCGGAAGTACATCTTCCACGTCTATCAACAGGGAACTGGTAAAATTTGTTCTGAAAGATTTTCAGGATGAGGAAATCAATCTGATTGACCTCAACGATTTTACGATGCCCGTATTCTCTGTAGATCTTGAAAAGAAAGGTTTTCCGGATGAAGCGCATCAGTTTTTAAAAGCGATTGAGGAATGTGATGTGATCATCTGCTCTCTTGCTGAGCACAACCGTTCTTACAGTGCAGCTTTTAAAAATGTTTTTGACTGGGCTTCAAGAATTAACGTAAAAGTATTTCAGAATAAACCCATGCTTCTGATGAGTACCTCTCCCGGAGGTTATGGAGGCGGAAATGTGATGAATACAGCAAAAACATTTTTCCCCCAGTTTGCGGCAGACATTAAGGATACTTTTTCATTGCCAAAATTCTATGAAAATTTTGATCTGGAAAGCGGTGTCATCAATCCGGATATGCTGAATGATCTGAAAGGTAAAATTCAAAACTTTAAAAATCAGATAAAGTAAATGAACAAAGGAAGACTGGAGGCGTTCAGTGATGGTGTCCTCGCTATTATTATCACCATTATGGTACTTGAACTGAAAGTACCTGAAGGAAATAGCTGGGCCAGTGTCAAACCTCTTCTTCCTAAGTTTCTGGCTTATATTTTCAGTTTTATTTATGTAGGAATCTACTGGAACAATCATCATCATTTGTTCCAGACAGTAAAGAAAGTAAATGGCAGCATTCTTTGGGCCAACCTTCATCTTCTGTTCTGGCTTTCTCTGATGCCAATTGCTACGGAATGGATCGGGACAACAAATTTTGCAAAAAATCCCGTTGCAGTCTATGGTATCGGGCTCATTATGTCGGCTATTGCCTATACTATTCTGGAACATGTCATTATCCGTTGTGAAGGAGAAGATTCAAAACTGAAAGAAGCCATCCATTCGAAATATAAGGAGTATATCTCAATTGTATTTTATGTCCTGGGAATCGCTACTTCATTTTTTTATCCTTATATTGCCATAGGTTTTTATTATATCGTGGCTCTTATATGGCTGATTCCGGACAGAAGAATCGAAAAAACATTAAAAGAAAATTGATATGGAAACACACGAATATCCTAATGGAAGCATTACTGTCATCTGGCAGCCTAAGAAATGTATCCACTCTGCCATATGTGTAAAAACACTTCCGAAAGTCTATAATCCTAAAGAAAGACCGTGGATAAAAGCAGAAAACGCAAGTCCTGAAGAACTCAAAAATCAAATAGACTTATGCCCTTCAGGTGCATTAAGTTATAAATTCAATACAGAAAAATAATGGCGGTAACGGTAAAAGCAAGTTTAGGAAAAACAAAATATTATACAGAAGTAACAGCCGGCGAAAACACAATCATTACGGATGAACCGATTGATAAAGGCGGACAGAACAAGGGTTTCAATCCGCTGGAAATTTTGGCTACGTCATTGGCAAGCTGTACCGCAGCTACATTGAGAATGTATATTGAAAGAAAAGAATGGGATGTGGAAAACATCGATGTAGAAGTAGAGCTTGAAAATTTCCCATTAACAAAAAGAGCGGTTTTCAAAAGAGAAATCAGCTTTGAAGGTGTTCTGGATGATGAGCAGCGTAAAAGGCTGCACACTATTGCAGACGCATGCCCTGTTCATAAAATATTAACCAACGACATAGAAATACTAACTAAATTCTCATAATATGATCGAAGTAAAACAAAACAACGACGAAAAACACGGAAGTTTTGAAGCTTTCATAGATGGAAGACGCGCAGGAATGATGACGTATACCTGGGCCGGAGAAGAAAGATTTATTATAGACCACACCGAGGTGGAAGAAGCTTACAACGGAAAAGGCGTAGGCAAGGAAATGCTTCTGGCAGCCGTAGATTTTGCCAGAAAAAATGATAAGAAGATTATTCCCCTCTGTCCTTTTGCTAAGGCAAGTTTCCAGAAAAGTGAGGAACTTCAGGATGTTTTAGTGAATTAGTCACTGTATTACACCCTTACGATACAACCCTTTCAGAGATTGCTCTGAAAGGTTTTTTTATGCAGTTATTTTATTCTCAATACCAGATCTCTGTTAACGCAAAGTTTATTTTGAATTATATTAAATTTTAAGCAGGCAAAGAGTGAATCAATTTTTAATTGATTTGATGAAGCAAACTGTTTCTATTAACTCAGAAAACAGTATCCGGCTTTAAGACAGAAAAAGTAAAGTTACTTTTTACCGATGTCACCATAAAAAGATGAAAATATAGAGAATCATTTCTTTTATAAGCTTTATAACTTCCAGCTTCCAGCTCAAGGCTTCAGACCTTTCTGAAAATACTGGTTTTATCCCAAGCCTGGATCACTTTCAAAAAAGTAATTATATAAAAATTGTGTCTGAACTAAATTCATGATTCACGACTGATCTTTTTTATATATTTGCTAAAATTTAAAAATCAAGAATGAATCCAGGAACTATCCTTTTGTTATTTGTTTTCGTCTATTTTATCGGTCTTTTGGTGATTTCTTATTTCACCAGCCGGAATTCTGATAACCAGTCTTTTTTTATCGGTAACAAAAAGAGTAAATGGTGGCTCGTAGCATTCGGGATGATAGGAACCAGCTTAAGTGGAGTTACTTTTATTTCAGTTCCGGGAACCGTCGGAAAGATGACCGGCTCCGAATATATTTACGGAGGTTTTGAGTACTATATGATGGTGATCGGTTTCTTCATCGGATATTTTATTGTAGCAGCGATACTTTTACCGCTTTATTATAAGATGAATCTGACCTCTATATATACCTATCTGGGGAAAAGATTCAATGTGGAGGCGCATAAAATCGGTTCTATCTTTTTTATTATTTCAAGAGCAATTGGAGCTACCGCAAGATTATACCTGGTAGTAAATGTTTTACAGATATTTTTACTTGAAGGGTTGGGAGTTCCGTTTTGGGTAACTTCCCTTGTACTTCTGCTGATGGTACTTCTGTACACTTTTGAAGGCGGTGTAAAAACGATTGTTATTACAGATACCCTGCAGACTTCATTTATGATCATCAGTCTTGTAGCTTGTATTGTTTATATTTTATCTAACCTGAATTTATCATTCGGTGAAGCTTATACGATTCTGGAACAGAAAAACTATACTCATTTCATCAATTTTGATCCTAATTCCAAAACCTTTTTCCTGAAAACCATTCTGGGAGGAATTTTCATTACCATCGCCATGACAGGGCTGGATCAGGAAATGATGCAGAAAAATATATCTGTAGACAATCTTAAGAATTCAAAGAAAAATATGCTGACCTTCGCCGGAACACTTCTTATCGTGAACCTTGCATTCCTGTTCCTGGGAGGGTTGCTATACCTTTTTGCGCTGCAGCATGGAGCGGAATATGGGACTATAAACGGTGAAACAGTAACGAATATTTTCGGATTTAAAGACCCTTCAGGAAACATTAAAAATGTAATGGGAGACGATCTTTTCCCGGCTTTATCGCTTCAGGGATATTTTCCTATGGCTATTTCTGTTATTTTCATCATCGGATTAATTTCAGCCTTATTTCCTTCTGCAGACGGTGCTTTAACAGCTGTAACAAGCTCATATTGTGTAGATTTATTAAACCTTAATGAGGATAAAACCAAAACTGAAAAAGAGAAGAAACGTCTTCGTATGAAAGTGCATTTAACTTTCACTGTCGTTTTCTTTATTCTGATCATGGTTTTCAAGGCATTAAATGATAAATCCATTGTGTACCTGATCATGGAAATTGCAGGATATACCTATGGACCGCTTTTAGGACTTTTCGCCTTTGGAATTTTCACCAGGTTCCAGATTTCAAGAAAATATTCAATTCTTGCGGTAACTATTTTTGCTCCTATCCTGACCTATTTAATCAATCTTGCTGTTACCACGTATACTGATTACAGAATCGGTGTAGAACTGATTGTTCTTAACGGATTGCTGACCTTCATTGGTCTGTGGCTGGTAAAAAACAAGCAGCACTTAAAAGTCGTTTAACACTTATAAAAACATAAAAAAGGCTGTTTTCAATGAAGACAGCCTTTTTCTTTTTATTGGAATCAATGAAATAGATTATTCTTTAATCCACTTAATTGTTTTCTCTAAGTTCTTAGACTTAACCCTGATCAGATAGTCTCCCTGGACAAGGTGAGACAAGTCAAAAGTACCTGTTTTATCATGATTCAATTTGTTATTTGTCTGAGTGAACACTAATTTTCCGCTTACATCGTATACAGTAATATCATATACTTCATTTGAATTGGTAAATTTCACATTCAGTAATCCCTTACTTGGATTAGGATATACAACAAATACGTCTTTATTGGCAGCAGTCTCGTTCACACCTAATGTCTGGGTAATGGTGAAGTTGACAGGGTTAATGTTGTAGAATACGTTCGTTTCTGCAGCCACCATAATTCTTGCCTGTGTTGTATTTACGTTAGGAATAGTAACAGCTTCAGAACCATCATTCGGAGTAGAAGCCAGGATCAGTGTAGGATAGGTAAGACCGCCGTCTGTTGAAAGATAAATATTCACAGTAGCAGCATTCACAGGAAATGCCGTTGTATTGGCGACATCCCATGTTACCGTCTGAGTGGAATTACCAGCCCAGCTTACCGCTGTAGCAGGTGCAGTTACATTGAAAGGTCCGGAATTTCCATCAACGGTAATAACAGCATCATCATTCGCTACCCCTGCGCAACCCGCATTATTATCTCTTACGGTCAGTCTGAACTCCATCGTTCTTGCATAAGATGGTCTAACTTCTCCTTTGGAAACCGTACCATTGATTACATCTGTAAGTTTTGGGAAATATCTGTAAGGAACGGTTACAGGTACGTATGATCTGAACAGAGGTGCATTTCCGGTAGGAGCATTCCAGTCGCCTGCCGGGCCTACATCATTCTGCTCCCAGCTGTACGTAAGCGGATTATTATCGATATCTGTCGCAGATCCTTCCAATCTGAATGGTGTACTCTTCGGGATGGTATAATCACCTCCGGCGTTTACTGTTGGAGCAAAATTATTAACAGGAAGCGTAACCTGACATGTTGTTGACTGAACTTTTGTTGTGATAGACTGATATGATTTGGTATGGAAAGTCGGAATACTGTTAGGAGCCAGGTTATTGGTACTTCCACAAATTCCGGCGTAAGCCATTATGGTAATTCCGCTTCCAGGTTCTACAGCATTAGATGCACTACGGTTACCATTACAACTCCCTGTAATGGCATTAAATGTATGCGGCCCACCAAACTGATGCCCTACTTCATGGGCTACATAATCAATATCATAAGGATCTCCAACAGGATTAGGCGAGCCCGTGATCCCTCTACCTTTATTGGTTGCATTACAGATTACTCCCAATCCGGCTAATCCTCCGCCACCCGTACTGAAGGTGTGTCCGATATCATAATTTGCATTTCCTATCAATAAATCAATCTGAGTCTGGCTCTCATTAATTAACGTGCTGGCATTGTTATTTCCGTTAAACGGATCTGTAGCGGCATTTGTAAAGACCACATTGGCTTCATTATCCACCAGTACCAATCTTGAAGCGACTTCCTGTTCGTAGACTCCATTCACCCTGTTTACGGAGGTTACTATGGCTGAAAGTGTCTGTGCTACAGTAGGTGTGGCGGTACCCGTTGCTGCTACAGCATATTCTCCCGTACAAGCCACCGCAAGTCTGAAAACTCTAATCTGATTTCCTACGCTTGGTGCTACGGTCTTTTGGGCGTTTTTTTTTCCCACGGGAGAGTCGTCCTCATCCTTTACTCCACAAGACCTTGGATTTTTATCAATCAAATCACTTTTTTTATAAATGATATAATTGCTGATATCCTGTTTTGCATAGGGGTCAATATAAGAATCACCGGCTACTATAGATTTTATCTGTGCATGGAATCCCAGCTCTGTAAAATCCAGTTTTATGGTGGCATATTTGTCGTCAATTCCCTGTCCTGTAAAAGTAACAATCTGAGGAAACTGGCTGGCTAACCCGGGAGCCATCACTGAAGATTTCCAGATTCTGAATTTTGCTTTGGTGCCGTCAGGCATTGGCAGAAGAATAATAGGTGCATTGTCTTTACTATCGCTGTCTTTTAACTCCGGAACGGAATTAAAATAACTTTTCATTCCGGCTACATCCAGCGTGTACGTCAGTGCCTTTTCCGGTTGTACTGTTCTGTTTTTAGGGTCTGCTTTAATGGATCTTTCACTAATTACTGTAAAAAAATCCTGTGCTTTCCCGGAGGAAACGGATATTATAAATATCCCCAGATAAAATAATTGTTTAATTTTCATATATAATGGTTTGTAATTTTTATTCATTCAAATAATAAGGCCAAAGCTAAAAGATAATTAACCAAGGAATAATAATTCAAATAATCTGGAATTATAAAATTAATTAAATTAATCAGATTATTACATACAAAAAGTAAAAATTTAAATATAAACCTATAGAAAATGGAAAAATTCGCCTGTATAAAGGCAATAAGCTAAAATAAATTAATTATAATTTTTCCTTTTATTTACACAGATACTTTTACGATTTTAATATCTTTGAAATGTATAAAATAAACAGAATTAAAAATTAATCAAAATAAAAAATACAAACCTAAAAACCATGAAAAAAATTATCTCATTTTTCGCTTTCCTATTAACATTCAGTTTTATGAGCGCTCAGGACAATTTTGAACTATCAACATTAAGAATCGGGCCGTTTAAAGTCTTTATGCCGAAGGCTGAAGCCGAAAAAATTGCAGGAACAAAGCTGGTTAACACAGGTGGAGAGAAAAAAAACATGGTAAAGTATAATGGAGAAACCATACAGATTGATCTTTTTGATAATTACATTAATGAGGCCAATCCAAGTGTTCCTTCAATTACCTATATGACAACAACTAGTAAAAAGTTTAAAACCAAAAGCGGAATCGGAGTTGGAAGCACCCGCGACGACCTGATAAATGCCTACAGAAATTACCCCAACTTTAGTGTACGCCCGGATTGGGACTCTAATGGCAAACCGATTAAAGACACCGGTTATTTTAATCTTGAAGACAGCCAGGCAGGAACGCTGTTAAGTTTTAAATTTGTTAATAATATAGTGACCGAAATCTCCGTTTACCTTAATGAAGGCTGTTAAAAGCGGAAAAATATTAAAATCATACAAAAATCCGGGTTTTATCTCCGGGCTTTTGCATTTCCGTAAGCCGGTAAAAAATTGTAAATTCGCATACAAATAAATCAGATATAATGAGTAAAAGTATTGAAGAGTTAAAGACTCTTACTACGCAGATCAGAAGAGACATTTTAAGAATGGTTCACGCTGTTAATTCAGGACACCCGGGTGGAAGCTTAGGTTGTACAGAATTCTTTACAGCCCTTTATGGTAAAGTGATGAACTATAAGCTTCCTTTCACAATGGAAGGCAAAAATGAAGATCATTTTTATCTATCAAACGGACATATTTCTCCGGTATTCTATTCTACTTTGGCAAGATTTGGTTTCTTCCCTGTTGAAGAACTGAGCACTTTCAGAAAATTAGATTCAAGATTACAGGGACACCCAACTACACATGAAGGACTTCCGGGAGTCAGAATCGCTTCAGGTTCTCTTGGACAAGGGCTTTCTGTAGCACTTGGAGTAGCTCAGGGTAAAAAATTAGATGGTGATCAGTCTCTTGTTTACTCTCTTCACGGAGATGGTGAGCTTCAGGAAGGTCAGATCTGGGAGGCATTGATGTATGCTTCTGCTAAAAAAGTAGATAATATCATTTCTACTATTGATTACAACGGACGCCAGATTGACGGAGATACAGATGATGTATTAAGCTTAGGAAATCTTCATGCAAAACTGGAAGCATTCGGATGGACTGTTTTGGAAGAAAAGAACGGTAATGATCTTGAAGCGGTCATTGCAATTCTTGAGAAAGCAAAAACAGAAACCGGAAAAGGAAAACCTGTAGCCATCCTTCTTCATACAGAAATGGGATACGGAGTTGATTATATGATGGGATCTCATGCGTGGCATGGTAAAGCTCCTAATGATGAGCAGTTAGACACGGCATTCAAGCAATTGTACCTGGAAGCTCCGGCTGATTATTAATTATAAATGATAAATTATTATTGATAAATGATACTTCGAACTTTATAATATGATTAATCTCCCATCATTTATCAATGATCAAAAACTTTAGTAAAAAATGAAATATACATATACAGAAAAAAAGGACACTCGTTCAGGATTCGGAGCAGGATTAGCAGAATTAGCGGACAAAAATCCTAATGTAGTAGCACTTTGTGCAGACCTTATCGGTTCTTTGAAGATGGAGAAATTCATTGAAAAGGCTCCTGAAAGATTCTTTCAGATCGGTATTGCAGAAGCGAACATGATGGGAATTGCTGCAGGTCTTAGTATTACAGGAAAAATTCCTTTTACGGGAACTTTCGCGAACTTCTCTACTTCAAGAGTATATGATCAGATCCGTCAGTCTATTGCTTATTCTGATAAAAATGTAAAAATCTGTGCATCTCACGCAGGTCTTACTTTAGGAGAAGATGGGGCTACTCACCAGGTTCTTGAAGATATCGGTATGATGAAAATGCTTCCCGGAATGACCGTGATCAATACTTGTGATTACAACCAGACTAAAGCTGCTACCCTGGCGATTGCAGATTTTGAAGGTCCTGTATATTTAAGATTCGGAAGACCTGTGGTTCCTGTATTCATCCCTGAAGATATGCCTTTCGAAATCGGAAAAGGAATTATGCTTCAGGAAGGTACTGATGTAACGATTGTTGCAACAGGACATCTTGTATGGGAATCTCTTGTGGCGGCTGATGAACTTGAGAAAGAAGGTATTTCTTGTGAGGTGATCAACATTCACACGATCAAGCCTCTTGATGAAGAGATCATTTTAAAATCTGTAGAAAAAACAGGTAAAATTGTAACGGCTGAAGAGCACAACTATCTTGGCGGTTTAGGAGAATCTGTTGCAGGCATGCTTGCAAGAAGAAGACCTACAAAACAGGAATTTGTAGCGGTAAATGATACTTTTGGAGAGTCTGCAACACCAGCAGAATTGATGAAAAAGTATCAAATTGATGCGGCTGCAGTAAAAGAAGCTGTAAAGAGAATTTTAGCTTAAAATAAGATATTATATAGACAAACTCCGGCGGTTTCTTCGAAACCGCCGGAGTTTTTGTTATTGTGTATAAAACCACCCCGTCGAAAATTCTTTGAATTTCCGCCACCCCTCCAGCGGAGGGGAATGGTTATACACCCATTCTTCATTGTATTAGTTTTTACCCTGATTATTATTGTTCCGGTTGATTCAAAGGAATTCCGACAGTGATGAGAACGGGACATAAGATTTCTTTGATGTATTCATCTTCTCTTCTGTTGGAAGCTTTAGATCCGGAAAAGTAATTGCTGATTCTGTAGTTTTTCACAAACTGATTTCTTTTCTTTCCGATGGAATAGTAATACCCACCTCTTTCATCATTAATAAAATAGGTCATTTCATCAAAATTCATCAGCTTTTTGGAAAGTAACAGTTTTCTGTAAATACACTTTTCTGATTTATCAAAAATATATTTCACAGGAATTATGAAAAGAAGGTCAAACAGGAAATAAATCATATAAACAGCCCATAAGCCCATTGCTATTTTAAACTGGTCGCCAGACATCTTACCCATAAAATAATACACAATAAGAGGAAGCGCAATCACTCCCAGTCCCAGCCACCATACCAAAGTGCGCAGGAAACTGTAATTGGGCATAAAGCTTATTTCACTTCCGTTTTCCTCAAATCTATAGCGGTCTCTGATATCCATTCTCAGGATTATTAATGTTCATTATATCTTCTGTCTCGTTCACCATTTTCTGAATTCCTTTCTGAGTAAGTGCCTGACCTATGGTAAGCTGCTTTTCTTTTCCATCTACTTCAAAATACATAGACAGCATTACATTAGTGGTGATAAAACCCATATATTTTGTGGCCACAACATGAAAATTTCTGAAATTTTCTATGGGATAGGTTTTTACCGGAACAAAAATGGAGTGTTTTCCGGTAATCGTTTTCCGGTCCATATCAATAACGAATTTCTTGGTAAAGAAATTGATCATAATAAGTACTACTACAGCAATAATAACATAACTGAAAGTTCTTAGGCTATTAAAGAGTAATGCTGCTACAATCAGGAAAATAATACAGAGCACGGATACAAATACCGGCTGGTTTTTAAAAATATATTGGTTTCCTTCCTGTTTATAAAATTGGTAGTTGTTCATAATAAATGTAATTGTTCTTTATA
This sequence comes from Chryseobacterium sp. X308, assembly GCF_020733145.1. Lineage (NCBI taxonomy): Bacteria > Pseudomonadati > Bacteroidota > Flavobacteriia > Flavobacteriales > Weeksellaceae > Chryseobacterium > Chryseobacterium sp. X308. Next base: position 11,525 of record NZ_JAJFZH010000034.1, on the reverse strand, counting down.
TTATGGTTGGTGGTTGAGTCTAATGCTTAAGAGATTGTAATGTATAAGAGGCTTCTGAGACAATTATTTTACCGGGCTTCATATGTATATATTTAAAGTGTTTTTTTATGCGTCATATTTTTAATTGCCCCAGGCAGCCATCCAGTTCAGATATTCAATTTTGTATTTATTATCGTTAAGTCTGACGATAAGATCTTTTAGCTCTTCCTTCTCAAACTCATAGTCTGAGACCGTGAAAATCAGGAAAACATCTTTGCCAGTGATCTTTGTGAAAAAGTTTTCATTTTTAAGTTTCTCCAGCACTTCAATACAGGTTGAATACAACTTCATCTGAAAACCTTCAAACCAATGACCATCGTCATCATGTTTAGTAAGCTCTGCCCTCAATTGGGTACAGATCTCATCAAATTCTTTATCGGCTCCTTCCATTTCGTAGGTCCATTCTGCCGGTTCATATTTATAATAAAGAGCATCTTCGTCATCTGTATTCTCCATTGCTTTCAATGTATTGGCAGCAGGGCAAACCGTCATTGCTCCCTCATCGCTGTACAAAGCAAAACTGTAAATACCTTCTGCTCCATGCTTTTCGTACACTTCTAAAAAAGCCTTCTTAGCAGCATGTTCTATCTGCTGTTTCAAAATTTCAAAATCCATACTTCTTTTCTTTTTTAAAATGGGCGTTAAAATTACCTTTATCCTGTCAAATCAGCGCATTATATTCTTTATAAGACCAGCCAGTTTCATGATTATAGCTATCCTATTTTGTCATTTTTTAGCGGTCTGATTTTATTATCTTCAAAATGGTCTTTTGTACCTGTTAATCATCAGATATTATCTAATGAAAGAAAACTTATCTTCAAACATTTTTCCGATCAACGGTAAAGGTTTTTCAACATCGTTGGCAGCATTAATAATCCCGATAATCATTAACACCAAAGGAATCAAACCCAATATTCCCAGAATTCCGATTTTAGTAACCATCAATACAATATTGAGAATGATAGATAAAAAGATAGAAAAAAGAATTAATCCCAATGATTGTTTCAGATGGTATTTTAAAAGGCTGTTCGACTTTTCTTTTCCGATAAAGAAGGATATCAGCCATCCGAAAAGCGTAATGTAAGAAACAATTGATAAGGTTTTGTTGTCCATAGCTGTAAAATTTTTAATTAATATTCTTTGATTTTTTCCGGCCCAAAATTGCAGAAGAAAAAGATCTCAGGCTTCTTTTCAGCAACTACAAAACATCTTCAATGCTGATTACAGATGACTACAAAATGTCTACAAAAACAATTAAACAACTAATATTCAATAAATTAAAAACGAAACATAGTTCTACTTTTTCAGACAGGAAATTGACAGGTGTCTACAATTTTTGTACTTTCACCTTATGAAATTAAAGTACTTACTTTTATACTGTATACTTTTTATCTGCCCACTATATCCCGCACAGAATGCATTTATTGATGGTCTTAAGAACCAATTGAATGAAGATCATATTTCTACTGCAGAAAAATTCAGAATTTACAATGAACTTACCGAATATTACAGAGTCAGCGATCAATATTCTACAGCTGAAAAATATGTTCAGCAGCAACTTGATCTTGCTAAAAAAGAAAATGATTATGCTGAAGAAGTAAAAGCTCTCAGTCAAAAAGGAGTCATTAAGCTTAATCAGTCTGAATATGATAAGATTCCTCCTATCCTGGATGCTGCGAATGCAATTGTTCAAAAGAGTCATAACAAAACGGCTGAACTATATGCCACCTATCTGAATATCTACTACAGAAATGCACTTGGCGAACTTGAAAGTACAATCAGGCTTGTTCAGAAAGTTCTTCCCACCGTTGAAAAACAACCTTCTGAAATCTTATTAAACGCAAAGCTCAATTATCTCCTGTATGGAATTTATACGGAATGGAACGATGCTGAAAATGCCACCAGATATGCCAAAAAATCCATAGAGCTTGCTGAAAAGGCGGGAAACAAAAATTTACTCAGTTCTACCTATTCAGCGCTGGCTGTCTGCTACTCCTTTCAATATGAGAAAAGCGGAAACTTAAAAGATCTGAAACCCGTCATAGAGATGTGTAAGAAAGCTGTTGGCCTGTACCATCAATTTCCCGGTCATGTCTCAGCCCATGTGCATGCAATGGCATTGTTGAATCTTACAAACTATTATCTGAGCTATCCGATTATGACTCCCGAAATCCGTGAGGAAATTCAGAATAACGCCCACGAAATCCTGACCCTTACCCAGCATACAACTCTTAATCAGAGTATGCAGGCAGGTGCACTTGGTGTTTTGAGCAATCTTGCATCACGGGATCATAATGATACTTTATCAGAGCAGTATCTTCTGAAAGCGGAACAGATTCTGCTTACCCAGCAGCCGGTTTATTATCACGTGATGATCAATGTGGTAAAAAACCTTGCAGAACTTTATGCAAAACAGAAAAATTACCAGAAAGCTTATGAGTACGAGACAAAAGTAACTGAATACAGCAATCTTCTCTTTGATGAAGGCCAGGCTGAAACTGCAAAAAGATTGGAAGCCCAGTATCAATCGCAGAAAAAAGAATCTGAACTCAGATCTCTCACCGAAAAAACGGCCAGTCTGAGAAAGGAAAAACTTCTTTATATAATACTGGGAATCATAGGATTGATTGGAGCCTTCTTTATGTTCCGTTCTTATCATTTTAAATTGCGGTATTCTATAGAAAGGGAAAATAAGCTTGATACAGAAAAGCATGAAGCAGAAATGCAGGTCAAACTTCAGGAGGAAGAGCAAGCCCGATTAAGGGCAGAACAGGAACTACTTACTCTTCAGCAGCAAAAACTTCAAAGTGAGGTATTGGCCAGCCAGCTTCATATTCAGCATAAGAATGAGGTTCTGCAGCAGCTTCAGACCCAGCTTTCCGATACGGATATTAATATTCATCAGGTGGTAAAGGGAGAAAACCGGGTTGACAGTGATTTTGAAAAAATCAGATTCACCATTCAGGAACTGCATCCTGATTTCTTCAAAAATATCAATGAAAAAGCTAAACAAAAGCTTACTGCTCTGGATTTGAAATACTGTGCTTACCTCTATCTGGGAATGGGCACCAAACAAATTGCCAACCTCCTCAACGTAGAACCCAAGAGCGTAAGAATGACCAAATACCGTCTGAAAAAGAAGTTCGGTCTGGATCAGGACACCGCTTTAGAATCTTTTTTCCAGGGGGTATTTTCTGAGTAACTATATATATTTTATTTTTATACTCAATTGAAAGCTTTTTGTCTTAAGATTGAAAAGCTTTTTTTATACTTAAAATTCATTTGTTAATATCCAAAGTTTTAAAATCAGAGCTTTTTTTATAAAAACTGAGGGGATACTTACGTGTTTTTTGGTGCTAAAAAAGTTGATTTTAAATAAAAACAAATCACAAAAAGCATACAAATAGTACCCAAAACAAGTTATTCAACATCTTATTTCCAGGCTTACATCACTTATTTTCCGGTATTGTACAATAGAAAATATTACCGTACAAACTATTGTTAAAGTCAGTAGCTTTCTTTTTATAGCCGGTATGTAATTTATACTTTTTCGAATTTCAAATATTTCACCAAAGCCCAGCTCCTCTTCAGAGTAAAATTTGCATTTGTACACAAAGCAAAATACAAATCATTTACACATTTTATCCCTATAAAGTGATCTAAATATTTATAGTTTTATCCCATCAACGTTGACAAAATACATTCTTCAAATTTAAACTACAAGTGTACAGTGTATAATAAATAGGAAGGATTATTCACCCAAAGTCAAGGGTTAATTTGACACAAACGATTTATATAAAAACAATTAAAAATTACACACATGAAAAAATTAAATGGAATGAAGAGTGGCTTCTCTTCTTTGGAAAACAAAAAACTGAAAGATCTTAAATCAATTCAGGGAGGCAGCTATAATGTTAAATCTAATGTTCCCGCTGGAGAAGGCTGTGAAGAATACGACACCTATACAGCACCGGGAGGAACTTATATAGGCAGAATTACTGTATGTAGCCCAACAGCAACATTAAACTAATGAAGGAGGGGCAACCCTCCTTTTTTTCCTTTCAAAGTTACCATATAAATAACGTCCTTACAGGCTTATGAAACCATATACGTATTATATTCTTTTAATTATTTTAGTTTCTTTCTTATCATGCAAAAACAGGAAATTTAACTACATTACATATTACAGCAAAGTGAATGAAGTTGACAGTATTTACAGAATAGCTAATCAACCTGAAAAAGCGATAAGAAAATTCAAAAGATTGTTTCAGAAGTATGAACCCAAAAATCAGGAGCTTACTGAAGAATATAAAACTTATATTCAACTTGCAGATCATTATCATAAAGATTTTGGTGGAAAGAAAAGTCTATACAAACTTATTACACTGGCCGCTCCCTATGGTAATGACTATAAAAAACTTTACCCGCTCTGCAGGAAATATGGGATAGACAGTCTGGAAGTCGATCAAAAAGTAGCAGATTGGAAAAAAAACCTGAATAAAAGGCTTGTGGACTCCTTTACTATAGCCATGATCCGTGACCAGGATGGAAGACCGGATAATATACCCCTTGTATACAGGAATATTGAAAAAAATGCAGACCTTTTTTTCTGGACATTTGAACATTATGGATTTCCTGATGGGCAAAAAATAGGAAGATTAGGAAACAACGATGTTTTTATAGCCATGCCTACATTGCTAAGCCATATGATTGGCTCTAAAAAATATCCTGAATTCAGGAAAAGATTGTTCGAATATGTACAATCAGGCCATTGTTCTCCTCAGGAATATGCCTTAATGTCCGATACGTATGATTACTATAGAAATACTGCAGTACGATACAGCTTACGAAATAATAGTCAGGATTCTGTACGGATTAATCGTAACCGAAAAAGTATTGGCCTTCCCAGTATAAAACATTCATCTAAAATCAGAAAAGATAAAGTTAAGAAAAAATGATTCTCATCCTTTCCGCTAATCAGGAAACAACCACAAATGAAGTTATTAAATGGCTTAAAGCTTTAGGTAAGCCATTTATCCGTATCCATGAAGATGAAATTTTTGAAATAACAGCACATCAAAACAGAATCTTTTTGCAAAGCCAAAGAAATAGTTTTTATATTGAAGATATCAGCAGTGTCTGGTATCGCAGAGGAGGGTTACAATTTAGGAGAAAAGAATATGAGAATCCTTCCATTAATGCTCATATGAATGAAACTCAATATTGGCTTGAGGATTATGTAATAAAAATGCTTGAAATGAAAAAGCATATTAATAAACAAAGCAACAGCCATTTAAACAAGCTTCTGGTACTTGAAAAGGCTAAAAAAGTAGATTTGAAAGTCCCGAGCTATTACTTGGCAGAAAACACAGAGCAGCTAATTGTGAATAAAACCATTACGAAATCTATTGCTGAGAACATAATATTGAAATCAGTTGGTGGCTTTTCTGAAGGTATTTTGTATACTTCACTTGTTACAGAAAAGGAAAGGGAAAATTTCTTTATTACCTTTTTTCAGGAAATGATTGAAAAAGATTTTGAAGTGCGGGCCTTTTATCTTCATGGCAAAATCTGGGCTACTGCTATTTTTTCTCAAAATGATAAGAAGACTCAGCTTGATCATAGAAAATATAATCACGAAGTTCCGAATCGGAATGTTAGATATAATCTTCCAAGAGAGATTGAAGAAAAAATACATATCCTTATGCAGGAACTGGATATCAACTGTGGTTCACTTGATTTTATAAAAGCCAAAAATGATTTTTATTTCTTAGAAATCAACCCGGTTGGTCAGTTTTTAGGATTATCCGCAATTTGTAATTATGCACTTGAAAAAGAAATAGCAGAATATTTATGAAAAAGAAATTCAAAGAAAAAAATAAGTTACCTCTTACTCTGAAATATATAGAAAATTTCAGAAATGATTCAGCTGAGATACAAGATAGCTATCAACAGAATTATGTTGTCTGTATACAACATCAAACTGACTTTTTAATGAGCATAAAACCTGTGAAACCTCTTGTTAGATTATTATGAAATGTTTTAGTATAAAAATATATGGTCTTACTAACCTATGAACTATTTCAACCTATTTGCCAATATCCTCATCACCAAAGGAGCCACCAGAATTCTCATTTCGGATTACAATACAAGTGTACCGTGTATAATAAATAGGAAGAATTATTCACCCAAAGTCAAGGGTTAATTTGACACAAATGATTTATATAAAAACAATTAAAAATTACACACATGAAAAAATTAAATGGAATGAAGAGTGGCTTCTCTTCTTTGGAAAACAAAAAGTTAAATGATTTAAAGTCAATAATTGGTGGCGATGGCAGCTCCTATTCAATCAAATGTAATTTAGTTAATTCTGAAGGATGTACAGATACTGATTATTATAATGATGATGGGTCTTATAAAACCAGAGGATGGCTTTGTGTAGGACCAGCCCAAATTTCTACTGATCTAAACTAAAAAAGGAGAGAGAAATCTCTCCTTTTCATTTCAATCAAAGTACAAACTATGAAAATTTTGCTTTTTTGGTGCTGTTCTATGTGTTCCTTAATATCCACATTTTTAAAGGCTCAAAACACGAGTTTTATATATGAGCTCAATTATAAACCCAATTCCGATAGTTTAATTACTGATAAAATTGTTTTCTATTTAGATGTTAAGGATAAAGAATCTTCATTCAGGTCAGACAAATTTCGCAGGTCAGATTCATTAAGAGCAAAACAAGGTTGGGGAAACGGATTTGATATGGAGTATAACAATAAACAGCTTTATATTTATAAGAAAAATGGAAACAATGAAGTTTTAAAATATGTTTTTGTTCCTTTAATTTATAATACGTACGTTATTTCCATTAAGGAAGAATTTCATTGGAAAATTATTGAAGAAAAAAAGAAAATAGGTAATTACAATTGTCAAAAAGCAGAAGTAGAATATGGAGGAAGAAACTGGATTGCATGGTTTACAAATGAAATTCCTTTACAACAAGGCCCATATGTTTTTTATGGATTGCCAGGACTAATTGTAAAAATCTCTGATGAAAAATTTGATTATGATTTTGAACTTATTCAAATAAAAGACTTTAAATGGAAAGAGCTTTATACAAATAAATTTCAAAAGCAAATTACCTGGGAAGACTTTCAAAAACTTCAAAAAAACTACTATACTGAACCATTATCTATGATCAAAAATTCTGATATAACATCTTATGATGAAAGTGGAAATATAATGAAAACTAATTTCAAAGAAATGAAAGAAAATATTAAAAAAAGAATTCGAGAGAAAAATAATCCTATTGAGCTAAATCATAAAGTAGAATATAAATGATATTAATTATCTCAAAAAATTCTGACAGGTCAACTATACAAGTCATAAAATGGCTTTCTTCAATAGGAAAGAATTGGATTCGAATACATGAGGACGAATTTTTTGAAATCAAAACTATAAAAAAAAGAATCTTCCTTAAAAGCCAAAGAAATAAATTTTTCCTCGACGAAATCGAAAGCGTATGGTATCGTAGAGGTGGAATTAATTTTAAACGTTTACAATACAACAACTCATCTATAAACATTCACATGAATGAAGCTCAGCATTGGCTTGAAGATTATATTATAAAAACTTTGGAATCAAAAAGGCATATTAATACTCAAACGAATGCTCATGTTAACAAACTTGTCGTATTGGAGGTTGCAAAAAAAATTGGTCTTGAAGTTCCTGATTATTTTCTTGCCGAAAATACTGATGATATTATATTGGAACAAACAATAGTAAAATCTATAACTGGAAATGTAATATTAGAATCTATTAATAAAAATGAAGACGGCGTTATGTATACAACTACAATTAAAGAGACAGAGGAAAAGAATTTCTTTATCTCTTTTTTCCAGAAAAAAATTGATAAGGATTTTGAAATCCGAAGTTTCTATTTAAATGGGACATTCAATTCTATGGCTATTTTTTCACAAAATGACGAACAGACTAAAACTGATTTAAGAAAATACAATATGGAAAAGCCTAATAGAAATGTACCATATAATCTACCTAAAGCTGTTGAGGAAAAAGCACAGTTACTTATGACAGCTTTGGACCTCAACTCGGGATCAATTGATTTTATAAAAAGCGGAAATAATTATTATTTTTTAGAAGTAAATCCTATAGGTCAGTTCGGGAATGTATCTACGGATTGTAATTATTCCTTAGAAAGAAAAATAGCAGAATTTTTATAGCATAAAACCAGATGAAAAACAATTTTAATGAAACCAACTTATTACCACTTACTTTTAAATACATAGAAATATTTAAAAATAAAATCTCTTTAAAAGATAATAAAAAAGAAGAAATCATTTACTTTATAGAATGTCCAAAATTTTATACCAATTTCTATATAAGAGAAAGACCGCTTAAATCACTTGTAAGATTAATATAACCACTAGAAAATGGTCCAAATCTAAATTATAAGAGAAAAAATGAATAAAATAAGTCTAATTTTTGTAATGCTCACTTCCTTTTGCTTCGGGCAAAAAATGAGTTTTATTTATGAGGTAAATTATCGGTTAAACCATCAGTTGCCAGATGAATTTACAACCAAAACAATGATATTAGATTTTGTAGACAAAGAATCTGTTTTCAGAGAAAGTATGGATCGAAAATCTGATTCACTGAAAATGAATAATGGCTCGCCCATGCTTTCTTCAGGGTTTGAAAATCAATTTTATATAAAGAAAAACCCTTTCAACTAATAAAATATCAAAAATAATTACAAATGGACAGTTCAGCTATCTCCTTCCCATAGAAGAAACGTTAAAATGGAAGATACTTTCAGACAGGAAAAAAATTGGCAGTTATAATTCTCAAAAAGCGGTAATCACTTATGGCAATAGAGAATGGACAGCGTGGTTTTCTAATGATATACCAATTAATGATGGCCCTTATATTTTCAGAGGCCTACCAGGATTGATAGTATCAGTAGCAGATGGAAATGATTATAAGTTTGATCTTGTGCAAATTAAAAATCAGCTAACCTATTTGATGTCAGAACAAAACCAATAGTAATTGAATGGAATAAATATGATCAGTTGGCGAAAGCATATTATCTAAATCCCAATGCTGAAATAGAACAAAAAATCAGAAATGCAAAAAAGGCTGTTATGCAAGATGCTCAAGAAAATGTTATTGATTTTAATATCAGACAAATGAATAAAGACGAGCAGGAAAATATCAGAAAAGATAATAATCCTATTGAACTCAATCACAGAATCGAATATAAATAGCTTTAAAATGATAACTCATGAAATACTTTAATTTATTCTCAAACATCCTCGTTACCAAAGGAGCCACCAGAATTCTCATTTCAGATCTACAGAGAAATATATCAGAACTGTATCCGTTGGAGTTGTATGAAATTATAGAAGAGCTGAAAAACAAATCCGTTGAAGACCTGATGAAAGATTATGATCAGGAATCCAAAGTTATTATTCAGGAATACATCAATCTTCTATTGGAAAAAGAATATGGATTTATTACAAAGAGTGATTGGGACAGAAATTTTCCTCCTCTCTCTTTTGAACATCATGAGCCCAGCGCTATCACCAATCTCTTTATCGAAATGGAAGATATCGTGATCATAAAGAAGATATTTCCGTCAATAGAAAATCTTGGGATTAAGCATTTGGTTATTTACAGCTTAAAACCTTTACCCTTAAAAGATTGTATAGAAATTGATGAAATTTTTAAAACCTCAGTGTTATCAGGAATAGAAATTTTCTTACCGTTTCACCAGAAAGTCAACCTCTCTTTTATACAGGCTCTTCAAAAAAATACGGTCAGAATATACAGTCTTATTTTTTACAATTGTTCAAAACCTCCTTTCAAAGCTAAAGATGAATATAGATTCTCACTGAATTTTCTGAAAGATGATCTGAAAATATCTGCCTGTGGAAAAGTGGAACTGAAATACTTCAATACCAATATTACTAAAGTTATAGAAGCAGTGAACCACAATTCCTGCCTGTATAAAAAGGTAGGTATCGATAGAAAAGGTGACATCAAAAACTGTCCGCTCATGAGCGAAAGCTTTGGAAATATCCATAAACAAAGCCTTGAAGAAGCCATCAATCAACCTGATTTTAGAAAATACTGGGATCTTACCAAAGACCAAATTGAAACATGTAAAGATTGTGAGTTCCGTTATGTCTGCACAGACTGCAGGGCATATACTGAAAACACGTTAAAAAACAAAGAAGGCCTGAATATCTCAAAACCTCTGAAATGCGGTTATAATCCTTATACAGGCGTTTGGGATGACTGGTCAAAAAATCCTTTAAAACAAGAAATTTTTAATTCCCTGGTACTCAGATAATTTTTTTCATAATCCCTGTTAATTGAAAACCGCTTTTAAATTAGATTTAAAAGCGGTTTGTTATCTTATCGTATTGATTACATTTTATTTAAAAAACTTCCATTTCGGGATAATGGCAAGCATTCCGAATCCTGTAAACAGGAAAAGATTGGTTACATCCGTATACAAAAATGTAGACAGGTAGTAATTGTGCATAAAGAAATGCAGCACCAGTAAAGCCGGAAACATAAAGATTCCAGCCTTTTTGTAGAAGAACATCAGCACCAGCCCTATCATCATCAGTACGTCAATAGAAAAAATCACATAGAAGTACCATCTCGGAATCTGAAGGTATTCATGCTGCAGATATTCATCCACATCAATACCAAGTCCCATAATAGTAAACAACATCAAGGCTGCAAACGCCAAAATAAATCCCCATCCTTTCTTCGGGTCTTCGTCAAAATAGCTGTATTCTTCCATACCTACAAAAATAAAGAACTTATGAGAGATTTCATAAGTTCTTTTATAATTATTCGTTTAAAATTTGACTTACACAGAGATTGCGTTGATCAGTCTGTTTTTGTCACTTAAGAATTCCTCCATAGAGATCATACTTTCAGTTCTCATTACATCCTGAATGTCGTCGATCTGGTAAATAATTCTTTTGGCATCATCAGTATTCTTAGCTCTTACTTTACAGAAAATATTATATTTTCCTGAAATAACGCTAGCCTCGATTACGTTAGGAATAGTTGACAATTCTTTCAATACTTCCTGAGTACGGTTTGATTTTGTCAAAAGGATACCTATGAAAGCTGTAAAGTGATAATCCAGCTTACCATAATCAATGTTAAGAGATGATCCCAAAATAATACCTGCATCTTCCATCTTTTTCACTCTTACGTGAATTGTTCCAGCAGAAACATCCATCTGCTTTGCAATTTCAGTAAAAGGCATTCTTGTGTTTTCTACTAAGAAATCAAGAATCTTCTTGTCTATTTCGTCCAGTTGATAGTTCATATTAGTTAAATTACAATTTCTTTAAAAAATCTATGTATTTTTTGCAAATTTACGAAAAATAATTTAACTAAAAAATATATTTGTCTCTTATACAAATTTGATGGTGCCAGCG
>NZ_JAJFZH010000033.1:0-31991 GCF_020733145.1 Chryseobacterium sp. X308 | reverse complement strand
TCGTTGAGTATTGCCGCATGTCTTCTTTTTATATTTCTTTTCCTGTATTATTATAGAAAGCACAAAAGTAAAAATCTGGATAAAATTGATATCCCACATCAGCCATCTGTAGATGAAAGTGCTTTTAAAGAACTTATACAGCTTGCCAAAGAAAATAATCCTGAATTTTTAACCCGTTTCAATGAGTATTATCCGCACTTTTCAGAAGAACTGCTGAAAGTTTCTCCTTTAAAAATATCGGAAATAAGATTCTGTGCCTACATCTATCTGAATTTTTCTACCAAAGAAATTGCTGAATATACTTTTACCTCAGTGAGAACCGTACAGACCAAAAAATATAATCTAAGGAAAAAACTGAATATTCCCGGTGATATGGATATCTATGTATGGTTTTCCAAATTACTGAAATAAACCTTTAAATAGTCATAAAAAACAGAAGCTATCTCATTAATGAAATAGCCTCTGTGCAAGTAAAATGTGTTTTGAACGTTTCGTTTAAAAATGCCTGCAGAAAATAACACAAACCTGCAGGCAGAAGATATCCTAAATATTAAAAACTATTTTCTGATTCTGAAAAAAGTGCTATTTCTTAATTGTTTTAATCGTTTTTGTAATTCCGTTTATCATTTTTAAAGTAACAAGATATAATCCCGTTTTAAGTCTTCAGATACAACTGAGATGAAGGCTGTTCAATCGTTTTAACTGTTTTTCCGGAAGTATCAAGAACCTAAACTGACAATACATTTTTCATAATATGTATGGGGTTTTTAGGGGTTATGTGATAAGATTTTATAATGGGCTATCTTTTAAACTTTGATCAATTTTCTACTTTATATAAAAGCATAGAATAATTTTCGGACAAAAGTAATTGGTAATTCTGTAATTTAAATGGTTTTTGTTTGCGCTTTTGCTATGTTGTGTATGTGATACGTAGGTGGTTTCAGTGGTGTGGTAGAAGGATAGTATTCATATTGTAATTAAGATATTGCTGAATATACCCACACCTCAGTAAGAATTGTGCAGACCAAGAAATACAATCTAAGGAAAAAACTGAATATGCCCGGTGATATGGACATTTATATATGGTTTTCAAAACTATTGAAATAAAGATTAAGAATATTGTGAAAAGCAACAGAGACTATTTCATTTCGAAATAGTCTCTGCTTTTAAATTAACTTCCGATTGATATCAGTAATTAATTTCTTATGGTGGAAATATGGATGTTTTTCTGTCCGTTGGAATCTATAAGTTCAATGTTGTCAATCATTTCATTATAAACTAAGGTAGTGGTATCATTAAACTGATATCCTTCAATAAATACAGGTCTGTCTTTGGGCAGATTGTTCTGCTCATTCAACATTTCCAGAGATAAACTATCTGGATAGCCGGCATTTTTTTTAAACTTTATTTCTATTAGGCCGTTATCAGCCAGATAATCAAACTTCTTTAAATGAGGAGGTAAACTGGCTTTGGTTTTAAAAACGTTTACCTTTTCAATACTGTCCTTATAAAGATCAAACATACTGGCAGTTCCGATGGTGTTATTGTAAACAGCAAACTTTACATAGGTGTTTTTCTGTGCGATGAGCATACCTGAAAAGAACACGAGAAATATATATAATAGCTTTTTCATAATTAAAATTGATATTTAAATGTTTAATTAATTTCTGTTTTTTACCATGATCCATCCCGTATATTTTATCGGAGTCTGTTTTTTGTTGGTCTCATTCCAGCCCATATCAAACCAGTAGTTGCCGGTAGATACTTTCTTGCCGCCAATGCTGCCATCCCATTGATATCCGTTTAATTTGCTTCCTTCGTGGATCTTGCTTCCATATCGGTCATAAATACTGAATGTGAAATTAGGTTTCCCGGCCAAAGCAGAATAATCCAGTACATCATTTATTCCATCACCATTAGGCGTAATGATATTAATAAGATTGGGAACTGTAATTTCTACCTCTACAGGAGTACAGTTATAAGCATCTTTTACATAAAAAGTATTGCTGCCACGCGGAACATTGGTAAATACATTTTCATTCTGCCAGTTGATATTATCCATCGAATACTGATAAGGTGTTGTTCCTCCAATGGCAGTCAGGGTAACCGTATTATTGCTGATGTTAATATCTGAAATTACAGGATTTTCTGATGGATAAACCTTTACGGTTTGTCTTGTCGTACATTCTCTCGTTTTCAGATCTACCCAATAAGTTCCCACTCCCACATTGCTGATGGATGGTGTTGTTGCTCCCGTACTCCATAGATAAGAAGTATATCCGGGGCCGGCATCCAGTGTGGTGGTATTTTCCATACAGATAATTTTATCCTTTAGTACCTCTGAATAGGTAGGAGGGATAACGGTAAGCGTTACTTCGGCAATTCTGTAACATCCGTTGGCATTGCTTACCTTAACGTAAACCACTCCGTCTGGTGCTGTATAATTAGCTGGAGTCAGAATTTCATTGGTTCCGTTATGGGCATCAGCAGGAGAAGGATAATATTGTTTAATAGTTCCAGGTTGTACGTTTACTCCTGCTGAGGTTAAGTTGAATACACCCAGTACAGGATTAGATGGTTCAAAACAAGATCTTAGAGCAGCATCTTTAACGATAGGGCTTTCAGAAACCGTTAAGGTTAAGGTTACCTGTTCACAATCTGTAAAATCAGGATTGTTTCCACAAAACTTATAAACAATAGTGTCTGTACCCATATAGCCGAAATTAGGAACATAAGTAATTACTCCCGCCGGATCAATGGTTGCGGTACCGTTTGCCGGAGGTGTAATAATAGTTACTGTACTCGGAACATAACTTTGAGTTGAATTGGTAAACTGAGGGACTATAGCCTGATAGCCTTCGCAGACAGTCATTGCTTTAGTAGACTCTTCAAGACATGTAAACACTTTGTAAACCGGGGTGATGGCCGGAGTACAAGATCCTACTGCTATTTTTACGGTATAATTTCCGGAAACCAGAGGGGTGTAAGTATTTGCATTGGCTCCTGTAATAGGATTGCCATTCAAATACCACTGATAGCTATCATAGCTGTCATCCACTTCCAAAACAATACCAGGAATACATTCTCCTGTCTGTTTTGCAATTAATGGAATAGAAGAGAACCCTGCAAAATATCCTCCATATCCGGACGTGCTGTATCCTCCATTAATCCCTGCAGTCACAGCTTTATCCGAAATAACCGTTACATTTCCGGTGATAGAAGGGATGGCATACGTTACCCAGCTGTTATTACCTGTTAAGGGAAAAGGACCTTCTGAAGCGAGTGGCGGAACTCCGTTTACGGTTACATTGGCTCCCGCTTCAGTTAAAATATTCAGTTTTACTACAGTTCCGTTCGGAACAGTACTTGTGGTACCTGTGCCGGTTGGCATTTCATTGATCTTTCCGATTTCATCAATTTTTCTGGGTAAAAAACAGTTTAATGGTGGGATGTAGTTGTAACCACAGGTAGCACTGCTGTTATTTACTGAAACCAATTGATACAGATAAACATTTTTTGAAGTCGTTATAAACATATTAAAATGTCCGGAATTTCCCTGCTGAATATAATT
Organism: Chryseobacterium sp. X308; assembly: GCF_020733145.1. Lineage (NCBI taxonomy): Bacteria > Pseudomonadati > Bacteroidota > Flavobacteriia > Flavobacteriales > Weeksellaceae > Chryseobacterium > Chryseobacterium sp. X308. The sequence continues at coordinate 28,420 of NZ_JAJFZH010000033.1, read as the reverse complement.
GTTCCCGGTGATCCTGTAAAAATCACCACTGTTGATCGTTGCGATAGGTGTAGTAGAACCATTAATGAATATCTGGGTATGGTTTTCCGTTCCAATAATGATACCTCCTTCCAGATCATCAGAGGAAGATCTGGTTCTTACCATGGCAAAAGTACTTCCAAGCCTTTCTGTTGGTACAGATTGATCAAGGATGGCATCAGATCCGGAACTTGTATTATTTCCAAAATTTCCATTGACATTTCCATTGGTAAGCGTAATGGGTTTGTCGGAAACAATTTTGGCTCCAATAAAAGCAGACTGGTTTTGACCTCCCGTTCCAGGACCTCCTGCAAAAATAAAAGACTGTCCTTTATTAAGAGTAATAGTCTGTGTATTGGTAGCTGGTGCTGCTCCAAAGAACGTCACGTTTCCACTCCATGTAGCAGTTACTACAGTATTGTTTTCAGTAGCCAGTATTCCTGCTGTGAAATTATATCCGGTAAGTGATGAGGTTGTAGGAGTTCCGGCCACGTAAAACTCTTTACCAATCCCGGCTTTCCCTTTACTGGTTATAATTTCGGCGTGTGTAGTATTGCTTACTATTCTTAATGAACAGTAGAACGGCTTTGTCCCTTGTACATGTAACCCTTTAGTGATAACACTATAAGCGTCTGATGTAACATTAGCGGCGATAGCAGATATGGGTACAACAAAGGTTTGCGGAGCATTTTTGCTGATTGTGACAGTGCCAATCGGAGTATTGTTATTATTAATTGTAACAACAAAAGGGGTGGCAGAGTCGGTAGACAGATATAATGCCTGTGTATAACTTGTGGAGGCGTAATAAGGTGCAAACCAATGGTCTGTATCCCTTTGAGCCGAAATAGGAATGCTCATTAGGATAAATAATAAACTAAATATAATGTTTTTCATGAATTACAGAATTTTGATTCTAAAAATTGAAATTTCATTGACAAAAGAGATTATGATTCTTTAATAAACTTCTTCTGAACGGTTATTCCTCCATCTTCTATCTCGATCATATACATCCCGTGGATAAGATTGCTCACATCAATAGCATTGTTCAGAATGATTCCACTTGATATCAATCTTCCGGCAGCACTGTAAATTTTATATTGAGCTTTGAAGCTTATGTTTTTTACATACAATACTGAACTTACCGGGTTGGGATAAATGTGGATATCTGCCTGATTTATAGAGTTTGGTACAGGTTGTTTAGATATTCTGACCGTATAATCTTCCACCTCACCTTCTTTGAAATTCGTACAGTTCACAGGAATACCATCCTTCTGTAAAGCGACTCTCATCACAACATATTTATAATCTGTCATACTTATGAAGGCATTGTCAGGAACAGAGAAAGTTGTACTTGCTGTTGGGGTTCCATTAGGTCCGTCTGCCAGAATTCTTTCATTGATGTCAAATTCTCCGTTTCTGTTGAAATCGATCCAGACTGCAACACCAGCGTTAGTTCCTGAACTTAAAGTTTTATCAATGGTAATCTGATTACCTTTTGATCCTTGAATTAAATCAATAAACTTTAAAGGATTTCCTGTGAAATTTGAATACGTAGAGGCAAGAGATTCATTAATCATTTCCTTATTGCCATTTGGTTTTACAGTAACCTTTGAAATAAATTCTGTTGTAGAATTGGCTGCTGACATCGGGCAGTAGATGACGGTTGGAGTTGTAAAATAATACAGTTTTGTAAAATTTCCCGGTACTCCGTTACAGATATTGGCTACCTGCATTTCGTATTTAGTGAGCTCCAGCAAACCCGTAATGGTGTAAGTATTTGTAGGAACTACAACCTCTGTCCAGCTCGGAATACCTACTTTTCTGTACTTCAGTATATAAGTGGCTCCCGGAAAAGGATCCCATACAACCTCTGCCGTTGTTGGCATAATCTGAGTGATCATAAGCCCCGGAGGAGGAATTTCACATATTCTTTCTGTGGTAAATACTTTTGGATTAGACCACGGATTGGCTGTTGTTTCTCCATTACAGATATTGGCAACCTGTACTTCATACGTTTTAAATGAATCAAGATTTTGAATCGTGTATGAATTTGCAGGTGGTTGAGGGATCGTTGGTGTATTCCATGGGCCGGTACCTACTTCACGCCATCTTAAAATATAAGAGGCACTTGGAACAACCGGATTCCAGGTGATCAAAGCTGAGTTTGACGTTACATTACTTATCGTTACAAATGGTGGAGTAGGATCACATCTCGTTGTAAATGTTTTAATAGGCGTGTAAACTCCGATTCCTGTACCGCCACAAACCGCTGCAATTCTTACCTCATAAGTCGTAGCAGGAGTTAAAGCGTTAATTGTTACAGGTGGATTCCCTCCTAAAACAGAAAGGTTTAAAGGAACCCATGCAGAAACAGGGTTTGTAACAGGTCTGTATTCTAAAATAAAAGCATTATTATTAGTAGCAGTTGTCCAGTTGATATTTACAGAGTTATGGGTAATATTGGTGAATACGGGATTTCCGGGTGTTGCATTACTGCATGGTCTTAATCTTACCGCATAATCTTCTACTTCACCATTGGCTGCATCTGCACACATTACAGGAGCACTGGTTCGTTTCATTACCACTCTCATCGTTGTTGTTAAAGATCCTGTATAAACTCCTGTTGAAGGAACATCAAAAGTTGCTGTTATTGGAGTGGTGGTGCTGGCAGCAGACGTCATTATTTTTTCAGCATCTGTGAAAACTCCATCTCTGTTCCAATCGATCCATGCATTGACAGCATCGGCATATTGAGTTCCTGCCCATTCTTTAGAAACTGACAGTTGATTTCCCTGAGAACCGATTTCAAGATTAATAAGGGTAGCAGCAGATGTGTAACTGATATAATTCGTTTGAACTGATGGGTTATCCATTACCGGGAAGTTGACAGGGGTAACTTTCACATTTGAAATGTAATCGTTAATTCCTGTTCCGGTCATACTACAATACGTTAACGGTGGAGTTGTAAAACTTACGCTTGGAGAAAAAACTCCCTGGTTTCCATTACAGATGGTTGCAATTTGCACCTGGTATCCGGTTTGCTCGGTGAGTCCTGTTATGGTATAAAAGCTTTGTCCTACCGGAAGTGTCTGTCCTGTTGCAGATGGAAGCCATGCCCCTGTATTTCCTTGTCTCCATCTGATAATATAAGTAGCATTAGCAGTAGGAATCCATGATACATAGGCAGAATTATGAGTAAGGTTATTCACCGCAATAGTAGTAGGAGCAGCTGTAGTACAAGGCTGTAAATCTATAAATTTCACATAATAATCTTCCACTTCTCCATTGCTGGTGAAAGGTCCGCAGGCATTGGCTGGAGTGAGAGAATATACAATAACACGCATTTTTACTTTACTTGTTCCCAGATAGGCATTGGCAGGAACATCAAATGTAGCAGTAACGGGAGTGGTGCTTGAATAGCCAAGATTCATGATTCTTTCTCCTCCGGGACTCGTTGCCGGATTATTATCAAAAATACCATCCCCGTTAAAATCTATCCATGCATTGGTAGAATAAGTTCCTGATATAATTGACCTTCCTACAGACAGTGTATTATTAACTGAATTTCTCAGGAGTGTAATGGTCTTTGTAGGATCTGTAGAATAATCCGTATATGTTGTTGGCCCTGAGTTATTACTGGTTAAAGGTACATTCGTACCAATCATGGTGATATTGTTGATATAACCGTTCGTAACTGTTGCCGTTGCTCCATTACAGTAAGTCAGTGCAGGTGTTGTAAAACCTACAGGAGCAGAAAATGTCCCTTGCGTTCCACAAATGGTTGCAATCTCTACCTCGTATTGGGTCTGTTCAGTTAAAGAGGTAAGCGTTACACTATTAGTAAAAGGAGTTGTTACATTGATGGTTTGCCACGTAAGGGAAGGAGGTATTCTGTATCTTACAACATATGTGGCATTGGCTGTGGCAGTCCAGGTAACATTGGCTGAAGTTGCTGTAATATTATTTACTGCAATATTGGCTGGAGGAGTGTTGGTACAACTTGGTAACGTTGTTCCTGTCAATTGTAACCTCGGTAATACAGCATATCTGCTTGTTGCAGTTGGAAGATTTGCCGGATCCGGATTGGTCGTTGAATTGTAATAAATCATCCCACGGTTATTTCCTGCAGAATAACTTCCCCAGTTGGCGGTACATGATGTTCCTGTTGAATTTTCATCAACACCTATCACTACATTGCTTACACCATCCCATAAGAATGGTGTGCTTAGAGGAATTTCAACCCATGTCCCAGCTACCATTGCCGGTAAAGTGCCAGAATATACCTGTGTTAAAGATGGGGTAGAGATCCAGCTTGAAGTGGTTGAAAAATCTGTTTGTGAAGTATTCCCCATATACACTACCCATTGATTGTAATTAGCCTGGGTTGCTGCAGTTGTGGAAACAAAAAACCTGATGGCTGTTATATAATTATTGGTTCCTACTGCGGCTCCAATCTCTGAAGCCAAATAAATCTGTTGGGAATAATTAAATCCTGAACAGGAATATACAGGTAAAAAAGCATGAGTAGCCGTACCTCCTCCAATCTGCCCTGGAGTAAAAGGAGCGCCTGCAACCCATGGTGATTTATCCGTTGCAGAACAGACAGATCTTATCCACCAGTAATAGGTAGCACCCGAAGTCAGAGAGCTGATGTTAGCACTTGTTCCGGGATTGGGTGTGCCTGGTGTTGCAGCTGCAGGAGGAGTACTGTTTGTACTGTAATAATATTCATAGCCATTGGCGGGAGCTGGTGCCGGAGCAAGGGGAGCAGTCCAGTTCAGTGTTGCAGAAGTAGGGGCAATATTAGATACAGGCAGAGTAACAGGTTCAAAACATGTAGGAGCTTGTATTACCTGAACTTCATCTAATAATACATCATCATAAAAATCACCATTTCCTGCTACATCCTTATCAACGGTAAATTTTAATTGAATGGTTGCACCCACATAGCTTGCTGCCAGAGGAACACCAACTGTTCTCCATTCAGGAGAATTGGTATCACCAGACCAGACCTGTATCCATCCGGAGCCGTTATTTACAGCAAGTTTTAGCTGATTGTTGTCGGCAGCAGGTACTGTACCGTTGAGTCCGGTTAAATGATCTTTAAACCATTCAAATTTGATATAAGGATTGGTTAACCCCGCTAAGTTGATCTGAGGGCTTATCAGTTCAACTGTGTGTTCACCTGCATAAGGTGAAGATGCATCAACCCATGCAAAAGTTCCGGCAGGTTTCCCTCCGTTTCCGGTGGCTCCATATCCGGCTGATCCGGAAAATTTCCACTTAACATTAGCGTTTGTAGAAGTGGAAGAGGGGTTTTGGCTGATCCAGCATGTGGGAAGTGCTCCACTACTGAATGACTGTAAGAACGGCACTGGAACTGGTGCACAGGTTTGCCCCCGGGCATGTGCAAAAGTCATTAAAAATAAGATAATGGGTAGAATTTTTCTCATATAGTTTCATTTTAAGTTAGAGTCTGTTATTCAATTTACTTAAGTTCTTCTTCGAAAGAAATGGGGAATTCTTCTATAGATTTGGTTCAGAAATCAATAGAAAAATCCTCTGTTTTTCAATCACAGAGACAATAATTGGTTTAAAGTGTATTATCATGTTTCCTTATCACCTCTTTTTATAAAAAGTGATCAACGGATAAACAGAAAAGTAGTAGGGTCTAAGTTGGTGGGAATAATGGCAGCTGCAGAGTTGGTGGTCTTTTTATATTTTTTTATAAAAATCACTCACTTTACTGCACGGGTTGTTGTATTTTTTAATGTGTTTTGATTTCTTTCATTTTTATATAGTTTTCTTAGTTTAGTTTTTATGATTGTGACTTGGGGTAAAAATAATTTAATAAAAACTTAATATGACTATACTTTTGTATAGTTTTAAATCAAAGATTGATGAATTAATAAGAAACTGATCTTCCCAAAATGCTTTCAAAACAGAAAAATACAAGTTTCATTTAAAAATAATGATTTATATAAATATTTTTCTTCCATTCTTTCTCTTTTTTTATCTCCCTACAAGTGCGGAAATGTAATTTTCCGGGTATTGAAAATGTAATAAAATGAAGTTGTATAGATTTTTTTATTATCAAAATAAATGATTTATAGTTTTTAGTTTAATTATAATTAAGTTTTGATAGATTTTTTATTTAGCTTAATTATGAATATGTTTGCAAAAGTCACTTAATAAAAAAGTTTTATATCTTATTATCATGTCAAAAATATGAGTGATAAAAATAATTCATTACATGCCGGAAAGGCATCAGAGAAGTATCTTAATGTACTAAAAGCGGTATCGGAAACCAGTCTGGGCTGTGTTTATATTGCAGATCTTAAAACAAGAAAATTAGAGTTTATTTCTGAGAATCCTCTTCTTTTTTCTGGTTTAAGTGCTGCTGAAGTTGAAAAGATGGGTTATAATTTTTTTCGTAAATACACCAAGAAGGCAGATCTTGACATATTAAAGAAAGTAAGTACCAACGGATTAAAGTTTTTTGAATGTCTTTCACCTGAAGAAAAAAAAGTACATACCATTACCTATGATTTTCATCTTAAATATGCCAACAGTGTAGATGTGCTTGTCAATCATAAGATTACACCTATAGAACTCTTTGATGATGGAGAAATTTCCAAAATAGTCTGTGTAGTGTCCTATTCTCTTAACCGGTCTGCGGGAAATATCAGGATCGTTTCTAATACCTCAGAAACCTATTGGAAGTATAATCTCTTCACTGGAAAATGGACAGAAGAATCTAAAGTTGCCCTAAAATTAAGGGAAATAGAAATAATACGGCTTTATCTTCAGGGATTAAAAATAGAAGAAATTGCAGAACAATTGTTTGTGTCACCAAGTACCATAAAGTTTCACAGAAGCAAATTGTTTGAGAGAATTGGAGTGAAGAATATCATCGAGGCAATATCCTACGTAATAACGAATAATTTGATTTAAACTATACTTTTTTAAATATTTCCAGCTCGAAATCGCTGAGAATCAAAATAGAACGCTCAGTATAACTTACCGTTTTTAATTAAAAACCGGTTGATTTCTGTGTATTGTTTTCTGAACATTCTCCCTCTGCAAAATGATAGAAGGAGAATGCCCGGAACAGCTTAATTAAGCTGATAATTTGTAATTACTAAACTCAGGATGAAATGAACATAATTCTGTTCCACCTCTTTTCTGTTAATCAGTTTGTTTTTGTATTCATAAGAGTTCAGGTCTCTGGATAATTTCTGATATGTTTCAAAATCATCACCCTTTATCTTTACTCTTATATTACCGTCTTTTCTGTTGATAATGACATTATCTAAAGTTCTTACTTTAAATAAAACCTCGCATAATGTAGGACGAGCCTTCATTGACCCGATATATCTTTCAACTATATTAATCTTGAACGAATCAAATATGATATTATTAAAAACGATTTTAGAATTAGGCTCCTGAGTGTTGAGTTCAAGTTTATAGTTCATTACTTTATAAATTTTGGCAAATATAAGTTTAATTATGCCAAAAAACAGACTGTTTTAATAGATCATTCCCATATTAATGATCGAATTTTATTCTGTAAACACAAAATCATGTGAAAATGTGAATATTAGGGCCTTATAAATGAGAGAAAAACAAAAGTGCTCTCAACTTTTTATTTCCTTTTATTTTTTTCATAATAGGCATTTCCGTAATTTTATTGTCTGTATAACAAAATTCATATTAATACCAATATAATGGAAAGATATAGTTATGGGATGGTTGGCCTTGGAGTAATGGGGCGGAATCTGCTTTATAATATCGCTGACAACGGGTTTTCAATCGCAGGATTCGACCTTGATCAGGAAAAAGTGAAAGAATTAGAAGGCGGAGCTGCTTCAGAAATGAAGGTAAAAGGTACAGGCTCTTTAGAAGATTTCGTATCCGCACTGGAAGTTCCAAGAAAAATTATTCTTATGGTTCCTGCAGGAAAACCTGTAGATGCTGTGCTGGAAAATATTACCCCACTTTTAAGTGAAGGTGATATCGTGATTGATGCAGGAAATTCTTATTTCGAAGATACCAACAGACGTGTTGCTGACCTGGCATCTAAAAAACTGCATTTTATGGGAATGGGAGTGTCAGGAGGTGAAAAAGGAGCCAGAACAGGTCCAAGTATAATGCCGGGAGGTGATCTGGAAGCATTCAGACTTCTGAAACCGATGCTGGAAGCCATAGCAGCCAAAGTAGACAACGAAGCGTGCACAGCATATATGGGGAAAGGATCTGCCGGAAACTATGTGAAAATGGTACACAACGGTATTGAATATGCCATAATGCAGCTGATCAGTGAAGCTTATGATCTCCTTAAAAGAGGAGCAGGTTTAAATAACGAACAGCTTTATCAGGTTTTCAAAGAATGGAATAACGGCGAAATGAACTCGTTCCTTATTGAAATTACCAGAGATATTTTCACACAAAAAGATTCGTTAACAGATAGCTATCTTGTAGATCAGATTTTAGATAAGGCAGGAGCAAAAGGAACCGGGAAATGGACTTCTGAACAGGCCATGGAAATCGGAGTCTCTATCCCTACGATTGATATTGCAGTAACTTCAAGAATTTTATCTGCTTATAAAAACGAGAGAGTTCAGGCTTCAAAAATATATGCCGATAACGAAATTGAAAAGCCTGAAAATACAGAATTATTCATTCAGGAGGTTGGCGATGCTCTTTTCCTTTCTACCTTGATCAGCTATGCACAAGGTTTATCTTTACTGGTAAAAGCATCTGAAGAATACGGCTTTGAAATTCCATTGAAAGATGTTGTGAAAATCTGGAGAGGGGGATGTATTATCCGTTCAGTTTTGCTGGAAAAATTCTATTCCGCTTATACCCAAAATCCTAATCTTTCCAATATTCTTATGGATCAGGATATTTCTGAATTGGTAAAATCAAAAATCAAAGCTTTAAGAAAAACAGCAGGATATGCCGTTGCCAACGGAATCTCAAGTTTGGGAATTCAGACAGCTTTAGGATATTTTGATGCATATACTACAGAATCTCTTCCCGTGAATCTTATCCAGGCTCAGCGTGATTATTTCGGAGCTCATACTTATCAGCGTATTGACAGAGAAGGAGTTTTTCATACTTCCTGGCAGAGTGCAAACAACTAAAATTCGGAAAAATGAATCAAAATAAAGTCTTGCAGCCAACAACTATTGTTATTTTTGGTGCTACAGGCGATCTGGCAAAAAGAAAACTTTTTCCGGCATTTTACAACTTATATATCGATGGCAGAATGCCCAAAGGCTTCAATATTGTAGCATTGGGAAGAGCTGAAAATACCAACGAAAACTTCAGAAATTATATCAAAGAAAACCTTGAAAGTTTCTCAAGAAAAAAAGTGACTTCCGAAGACTGGGCAGGTTTTCAGGCTCATATTACTTACTTTCAGCATCAGCTGGATGAAGAAAGTTCTTACGAAAATCTGCAGCAGAAACTGCAGGATTTCGATACCGTTTACGGAATGAGAGCAAACAGACTGTTTTATTTATCCATCGGGCCCAACTTTATTTCTACAATATCCAATCATATCAAAACGACTTTACTAGCTTCTGATCCGAAAAAAGACCGTATCATTATCGAGAAGCCTTTTGGTCACAATAAACAATCTGCTGTTGAATTGAACAGCCTTTTGGCAAAAACATTTGAAGAAGAGCAGATCTACCGTATCGACCACTATCTGGGAAAAGAAACGGTGCAGAATATACTGGCTTTCAGATTTGGAAATTCTATTTTTGAACCTTTATGGGATCATAAATATATAGAATCGGTACAGATTACGGTAGCGGAAGAAGTGGGAGTAGAGACAAGAGGAGCATTCTACGAACAGACAGGTGCGTTAAGAGATATGATTCAGAATCACCTGTTGCAGATCCTGTGTATGGTGGCTATGGAACCACCGGCTTCATTGCAGTCAGGTGAAATCAGAGACAGGAAAGTTGACGTTCTGAAATCAATTCGGAGAATATCTTCCGATCAGGTAGATCATTATGCGGTAAGAGGCCAGTATGGAAAAGGAACCATCAACGGTGTGGAGGTGAAAGGCTACCGCCAGGAAGAAGGAATTGCTCCGGATTCCAATACAGAGACTTTTGCAGCAATTAAATTTTATCTGGATAATGAAAGATGGCAGGATGTTCCTTTCTATGTCCGTACCGGAAAGAAAATGAAAGAAAAGCATTCTTACATTACCATTCAGTTTAAGCCGCTTCCTCACTCAACGTTCTCAGACAGCCCGCATCTTTTATCAGCCAACAGGTTGATCATTAATATTCAGCCCATGATGGATATCAGATTACAGTTCATGACCAAAAAACCCGGGCTGACATTGGATCTGAAACCTGCAGAAATGATTTTCGATAATTTTGCCTGTCAGGAAGATACTCCGGAAGCGTATGAAACCTTGTTACAGGATGCTCTTTTAGGAGATCTTACCTTATTTATGCGTTCCGATCAGGTGGAAGAGGCATGGGATGTTGTGACTACCATACAGGAAGCATGGGAAAATAACAAAGATTTATCTTTCCCGAATTATAAAGCAGGAAGCTGGGGTCCGGAAGATGTTAATGCTTTAGTGGAAAGACAAGGGCACAGCTGGGTATAAAACAAAATAAAATTTAAACAGACAAAATGAATATCACAGTATTTGACGATCTGGAAAAACTGTACACAAAGGCAGCAGATGCATTTGTTGATCTTTCAAAAAAATCTATTCAGAAAAATGGCCGTTTTGTGGTGGCGTTAAGTGGAGGCTCTTCCCCTAAAGCTATTTTCAAATTATTGGCAACACCGGAATATAAAGAAAAGATAGAGTGGAATAAAGTCTACTTTTTTTGGGTAGATGAAAGATGGGTTCCTTTAAACGATGATAAGAGCAACTTCCGGATGACAGATGAGGCACTTCTCAGTAAGGTTCCTGTTGACCAAAGCCATATCTTTCCTATGTATGCCGGAGGAATAACTCCTGAAGACTATGCAAAAACTTATGAACAAAAGATAAGAACTGTTCTTGGTGATGAGGGTGTTTTTGATTTTATCCTGTTAGGAATGGGAGACGACGGCCATACAGCCTCATTATTTCCAGGCGAAGATGTTTTAAATGAAAAAGAAAAATGGGTAGCTGCTTATTATCTTAAGCCTCAGGAAATGTTCAGAATTACATTGACTGCACCCATCATTAATCATGCTGAAAATATCCTGGTTATTGCATTCGGGGAATCTAAAAAGCATGCACTGAATGAAGTATTGAATGGTGAATATAATCCTTCGTTATATCCAATGCAGCTTATTGAGAAGAAGAATGGATTTCAGTTTTTTACAGATGAGAAAGCAAAAGGCTAATACAACTTCAATTTAAAAATAAGAGACTGTCCTTGGACAGTCTCTCTTCATATCAACTATTCTAATACCGGATTCCCGGTATATACAATTTTCTGTAGGTCAAACTAAAATAAGTTTTTAAATAAAAACAGCACCATTAGAGAACTCATGATGCTGCTGCATTTAATGTTTTTACCTTAGTTGCTTTTTGTTCGAAACTTTAATTTTTCAACTCAATGAGTGTTTCTATATAAAAATGGTTATTAGTTTGAAGCAAATATACAAAATAAGACACTTGTAAGTGTCTAACATGAGAAAAAAATAAGAAAAAAAATGATCAACAGTCTGGCAATGTGAAGAAAACCCTTTGTTGAAGGGACTTTTATGAGGCCATGAAATTTAAAAAAATTAAGTTTTAACTGATCAAAAACTAAAAAAATACCCTTATTAATCAAAAACAGCATCATTTATAATGATGCTGTCGTAATGTTTTACCCCAGTAATGGAATAGTAATATATTTATACTGAGGGAACTAACGGTGCAATCTAATCACTCTCAATCTCACAACTCTGATTGTCTGTTTATATAAAATGGTTATTAGTTAATGCAAATATATACATTTAGACACTAAAAAGTGTCTAAAATGAAAAAAAATTCATAAACTTGTACGATTGAAAAGTGTACCATGGAAAGAAAGTCAGCAGCAGGGAATATCCGGAACAAGGAACGCAGTAAAAAAAAATTTTTGGATGCCGTTGGAAAAATACTGAGAACAAAAGGATATACTGCCTTGAAAGTGAATAGTATTGCTGCTACAGCCGGGGTTGATAAGAAAATGATCTATTCTTATTTTGGAGGAATAGATGGTCTGATAGATGAGTATATAGAATCACAGGATTACTGGAGTAAAATAATGATTGAGGAAATAAAACCCCAGGTGGACGATAGAGGAAAATCCTTTATGGAAAACACATTTTTCTCTCAATTTGATTATATTCACACCAACAAAGAGGCACAAAAACTACTTCTTTGGCGGTTATCAGAATCCCGTAAATCTTTAAAAAAGTTCACCGAAACTCAGGGAAAAAACGGGGAATACATTTTTAAGCTTTTAACGGATTTCCACTTTAAAAATAATGCTGAAAATGTTCGTGCCATCATGGCGATCATGACTTCAGGATTATACTACCTGAATATGTATGCCGAAATCAATGGGAGTATTTTCTGCGGAATTGATATAAGCACAACCAAAGGACGGGATGAAATAAAAAAAGCTGTTTCTTTTCTGCTGCATCATACCTGCAAAAACCTGTAGAACCTTTTGGAATCTGAAACTTATAAAAAAACAAACCATTAGAAATCTAATGGTCTGTATGTAAGTTGTGTTTCTACCTTAGTTGTTTCGTATCCGAAATTCTCATAAAGTGAGGGAACTAAAATAATACAATTTGAATTGTCTTATTTTTCAACCTAAAAAGTGTTTTAAAATATGTAGATGGTTTTAGTTTGTACAAATATATAAAATAAGACACTGATAAGTGTGTAAAATTGTAATATTTTTCGTTATTTTATTTAATTTGTTGAAAATCAGTATATTATTTTTCAGTATTGATGTGAAAATTTCTCTTTATCGATGCTTTTGATTAAGCTAAGTCTATGAAATAGTTTAAAATAGCGTCTTTAATAACAAAGAAGGGTTGATCAGGGATATCTGTAGAAAATATTTATTTAATATCAAGCCATTATTTGCTATGTAAAAAACAGCATCACTGTAAAAAATGATGCTGTTGTTGTTTTTACCTCAGTCATTCTTGTTCGAAATATTTTAAACTGAGGGAACTAACGATACAATCTGAATAGTTTTTAATTCTCAATTTCAATAGTGTTTTGTATATTGAATGGTTATAGTTTGTACAAATATATACAAATAGATTGTTTTAGACACTAACTGGTGTCTAAAATAAAAAAAATTTTCTTAAACTTGTATCTTGTATATTGAATGTTTAGTCATGGAAAGAAAGTCAGCATCAGGTAGTATTAGGAATAAGGAGCGCAGCAAAAAAAAGTTTTTGGACGCCGTTGGAAAAATACTGAAAACGAAGGGACATGCAGGGTTGAAGATTAATGATATCGCTGCGACTGCCGGGGTAGATAAGAAAATGATCTATACCTATTTTGGCGGAATGGATGGCCTCATGGACGAATATGTTCGTACACAGGATTTCTGGGTAAAAGTAACCAGCGAGGAAGTGGAAAAGATGAAACCGAATCTTGAAGATGGAGGCAGAGAATTTATCGAGCATATGCTGCTTTCCCAGTTTGATTACGTATACGCCAATAAAGAAGCTCAAAAATTATTGTTGTGGACTATTTCTGAGCCCCGGAAATCATTAAAAAAACTGATTGACACTCAGGAGGAAAACGGAGAATATATCTTCAAATTATTGATGGAATCACATTTTAAGGATAAAATGGATACCTATCGTTCTATTATGGCCATCATGGTGTCAGGATTGTATTATCTGAATATGTTTTCGTCTCTGAACGGAAGTATTTTCTGTGGGATAGATACCAATACGCCTGAAGGACGGGAAAAAATCAAAAAGGCGATATCTTTCATGGTACAACAAACCCACGATAATCTTTAATCTAATTTAAAGAACATAGAAAAGGGGCAAACTATTGCCCCTTTTTTATATGATACTTATGGTATTCTATCCTTTATGATAAGGACAGCCAGAAGCTGTACCGGTATTTACTCCGGTATTATAGAACTGCTCTTCAATTACCTTTCTCTGATCCTCAGGAATATCCTGTATCTTTCGCAGGGTATTTACCTGGATATGAGGCCAGCTTGTGGTACCTCCGTCATTCCCGAAATCAAATTCAAAAAATACAATCTGCTCGTACTGCAGCTGAAGAATCTCTTTTCCATCTTCAATTACTGTTTCAATCCACATATCCATATCCACCTCAACAGTCGGAACGAAACGGTTGACAAACGGAACATTCAACACGCCTCCCTGTGCTCCTGTTTTCATTTTTGAAGACATTCTCACATGAACATGATTGCTGACTTTCTGGCCTCTTAACGTATCCCTGAGCCTCAGGTCAGGCCGTACAGAGTAAGGATATAAATTGTCTGCAAGAATTCTCTGGGTATAGATCTTATTGGAGCCGGGATCATTATTATCATTAAGTTTTTCATGAACCCACGCCGGTGCCGGTTGGTCAAGATCAATAATTTCTTCCGGAGTTACTCCGGCATTTCCCATAGTCCGTGAAATGGAAAGATGATTGGTTTCCCAAGCCTCTTTACCGTAAGGGAACTGAGGTGAACCTTCAATTAAATAGTACGTTGTCTTATCTTTATTCTGAGGAATGATATCTCCAAGCAAAGTAATGGTGCTTCCATGCGGAATAACACCGCTTCGGGAGATAGAGTAGTCCGGGATAAAATAAGGACCATCAAGCCCTGCTCCCGGCTTTATTTCCTGTGCCGGAATGATTTCATAATAAGGCTGTCCCGGTTGCAGCTGGCTTTGAAGAATGTATTGAGGGTTGGGTTCTCCATCCGGTGTTATCCTTAGCAGAGGCTCGTCTCTGTATTCGCCGGTATATCCGTACTTTGCATCTTCTGTTAAAACGGCATGAATACCGCGGTCTCTTTCAATAGATTCTTTCGTTGCTGCATGGTTATAGACATCACTCAGCCATAGGTACATTCCGTTTTCTTCGTGGATAGGGGTATATTTCAGCGCATCCTGTCCCGGTATTGCATTAACACTTTTAATGCTTTGTTCGTACTTAACTGCTCCGCAAAAAAGCTCACTGGCACCGCCACGATTACGTACTCCGCCGGGAACGATGGAAAAGGTAAGTTTCTCAATATATTCTTCACTGGTAAATGCGAACTTTCCGGGTATTGTGCCCGGATTGGTTCCGGGAGAAGGCATGATGGTTGTATGTACTCCGCTCGCTAACGAAGGGTTGGTAACATCTTTATTGTAATTGACATTATAGCTTACCCATGTGCCGTCCAGGGCAGCCAGAACTCCATAATCCACATTATTCTCAATAGCCTGCAGGTTGTCTTCCCTGAATGGTCTTACCGGATCATCAATAAGAAGTTTAGAATATCCGTCCATTAATTCAGCCAGATTAACCTCACTTTGTCCCGGCATTCTGCGGAACAGCTGTTCTCCTCCTGCTTCCGGGCTCTCTTTTTTTCTTTTAAGCATGATATATCGTTTTTATGGTTATAGGTCGATGTATTCGAATGTTGGCCCCGCATTGGTCTGAGCATCCAACGGTTGTTTCATCAGATTTACAGCCTGTTCTTTCAGAGCATACATATACATAATGGATTTTTCCAGTTCTCTCTGATTTCCTTCTACAGCGCTTTGTATAGCATCTAACAAACGTTTGTAGGTTTTATTAAACTCCACACCTTGGGCATATAATTCTTTGTTTTTGACGTAATCCTCCAGTTTAGGGTTAGGTTTCATAGGATAGGCTTCGTTCCAGTCTACCGGAAGATCTTTTCCTGTAGGCGGAGTGGTTACAGGCATCATTCCATTTTCATCCATGAAAGGCTCATAGTTTCCTCCCAGATAGAAATGCTCATGGAAAACTTCTTTAAACCTGAAATAATGAGCCAGTTCAACCCCTTCTTCAAACTGGGACGGATCTACATCGAAAATAGAATCATCTGCGCCTTCACCTTGCCCTTTGATTTCCTGGAAGACGGCAATTACTCCTGTCAAGGCTTCTACAGAATGAAGTTTCCCGCCGCTTCCGTAATATTGCTCAGGGCGGATCTGTTTTGCCGGATTTCCTGTGAAAATTCCTCCGGTATTTAATTCCTCAAAGTTTGTCGGAAGTGTCCCATGTGCTTTATAGTAAGCAATGATTTGGAAAACAACAATATAGAAGAATAATACATCATAATATTCACCAATGGTGTGTACATTTTCCATGATGAAACCTTTCATGTTTTCAAGGGTCCAGAGGTGTTTTTCCTGTACGGCAGCTCTTTGAGAGTATAGTTCAGAAATCTCCGCTTCATCATCATATTTCGGAGCTTTTACCACAGATGCACTCGGACTTTCAATGGCAATAAACGTGGCAATACTGTTGCTTGAGAATGTTTCCAACCCTACATAGAAATCAACGTTCATCGGTAATTTCATGGGATAAACAGGGTAGTTCTCCTTTTTGTTGACAGATGGCTGAATATCGATGGCATTCAATACATTACACACCATAATCAGGTGAAGCATTTCCTCTACAGCAACACTTCTGATAATTTGTGAAGCCAGAGCATTGGTTCCGTCTTTGATCGAGTACAAAGCCGTAAGATAGGGTGGAATTGTAGAATGTTCGATAAGAATTGCTGTCTGCAGAAGGTCCTGTAAAACCGGTTTGTAATCAATTTCTGTTACCTCTTTTTTCATCTCTGAAATTCCTGAACCGAACTGAGATTCCAGATAGGTGTTAAAGTCTTCAATCTGATCATTCAATAAAAGATTAGTAACTGTTTTGCTGTGATGCTTTAATCCCTCTATCCAGTCTTCTTTGCTTAATGTTGAATCAAATAATAAAGAAGGTAATGAAATAGCTTCTGTAACCGCGGCACTTCTGGAAGCCATTCTGCCTGCTGTTAAAAAAGTTTCCTGTGGTTGAACTGTTTTATTGATAAGTCTTTGTCTCATGTTGTTATTTTTTAAGTTGAATTTCAAGGTCAGCAAGGATGGATTCTACCGAACGGATCGTGAATGCTGATAATGTTAAAGTAGGATTTGATGTTCCCAGCGTGGTCATATTTCCCGCGCCTACGACGTATAAATTCGGATGATCCCAGGTTTTGCAGTAGCTGTTGGTTACGGATTCTTCAGCTTTAGAACCCATTCTGTGAGTTCCTACAATGTGTCCTGCGCCATTATAAGAATATCTCACTCCGTTATAGATCACAGAATTTTTGTCTTCCGCAGTATATTTTGTGAAATCCGTAATGTTTAATCTTTTAAACATTTGATCCGAAGCATCTTTTGCCTGCTCCATTGCTTTCATTTCGTACTCTGTCAGTTCATAATGAATAACAGGTCGTGGAATTCCGAGAACATCCAGATACTCATCATTAATGGTTACTCTGTTATTGGGATTCGGGAGCTGTTCAATTTCAAAATGGAATAATACCTGCTTTGAAAGTCTGTCGGTGAGCTTTTCTCTTAATTCTGCCCCAAATTTTTTATATTTGATAAATTCTGCCACATCAGAACCCGGAGAAAATGCCGGCCAGCCCCAGCCCCAATTGTCAAGCGGAGAAATCCATGCTGAAAAGTTCTTTCTGAACTCTCCGTCACGGAAAGAAGAAATATTTGTAGTAGAACCCGGACCTCTGTACGGATATACCGGTTCAGGGAAAAGTCCCCAGGTAAGCATTACCATATGATCCATCAGGTTTCTCCCCACCTGATCACTGCTGTTGGCTGCTGTTTTTACACCATCTGGAGTTGTATATTTTGAATTCAACAGAATTTTAGGATTTTCAAAAGCATTGGCTGCCAGAATGACTATGGCATCAGACGTATCAATAGATTCTTCAACAAAATCGGTTTTTTCTTTTGAGATATATTTTCTCAGATGGACTTTTGAAATTTTATGACTATCATTTTGATCAATGGTTAACCTGTAAACCACACTCTGCGCCTGAATCTGCATGAATGGATTACGGCTCAGGTTATCATTATCATTCATTTTATATAAAGCCTTTTTCAATGTTTTTAACGCATTGTATTTCGCCTGAACAGGACAGATCGGAACACACGAAGCATTCCCTTCACAGCGTTCTCCCATATAAGGATTCCACACAGAACCAAGAGCTTTGTATTCTTCTTTTTCAGAACTGTCTAAAACCAGTTTATAACCGGAATCCTTTGGTTCTGCTTTAATGATCTTCGTTTTTCCGTATTTTGGATTTGGAATGGAATTCCTTCCCTGTGGAGAAGGTACCATCATTAAAGGAATCTCTCCTGAACTCAGCTTTACACTTGTCCCTTTAAGTCCCTCAATAATCTTATGATCCATATAACTCTGAGGAATTTCTTCCATCGGAAATACATAGTTTCCATAATATTCTTCCGTCTTCTCTGTAATTGGATATTCCTGTCTTGAAACATCCCCGGAAACCCCGATTTCAAACTCAGCCATCTCATAATAAGGCCTTAATTCTTCATAACTTATCGGCCAGTCGACAGCAGTTTTCTCATCAGAATCCGGTTTTGGAATCTTGATGCCGTATTTTTCGGTAAGTTTAAAATCGTTGGGGAGCATTCTTGGTGTAGTTCCCAGCCAGTGAAGGGTAGTTCCGCCGCCTACCCGTATCGCATCACTTGCGAATGGCATCGGCCCGAACTGAACGAGATACCCTTTTTTATCCGGATACGGCTGGACAATATGTTCCATATCCAGAACGTTGGGAGAAGGAGCCTGCTTTAAGTTCGGATAAGGAGAGTTGGGAACTTTGGCTTCCTCTCTGTAAAAAGTACGGATATATTCATTATAAGTGGTCATTGAGGATACGGAATCCAGCTCAATACCAGCTTCCAGACCTGCTTCATACATAAGGATTGATATTTCCCTGATGTTATCGGATTTTCCGGCATCTGCACGATGGACCATTTTTCCTTTGGTTGCGTCAAATACGTGGTCGGATAATAGCTTTGCGATTAATGACCCTGCGATCCCTGTTCCTACAATGATCACATCTTTTTTGTTATGGGTTGGATTCATGATTGGGTGTTTACAGGTTTAATATTCCAAGATTTGTAGCCCGGCTGTTTGGCTCCCGGCGGGTGGGAGTACATCAGATTCCAGACAAGGCCTTCCTTGTAAGACAAATCATTGATATACGCTCCTTCCCAGGTTCCCAGATACCACATGGTGATTACTTTTCCTGAAATGTCATTCATTCCCGGGTGGGCAATAATTTCGGATTGAATAGCCTTTTTTAATTCCTCTTCACCGGAAGAACTTTCAAGGATATTTTTAGAAACCGTAAGGAATTCTACGAAAGTAGCTGCTTCCAGGCTTTTTAAAACATAAGTGTAATAGGTTTCTGCAAGCCCTGTTGACTGCAGTTCGTTTACCGTAAACCCGGTAAGCGCTTCCGAGATAGACATGAACACGTCGAAATAATAATCGTCGACGTTGAGAATTTTGTTAATAATATTCATTTCGTAAAAAATTTGGATTCAATATCTTCAACTCCTTTTACAGAAGGTTCAAGCTGATTGATCTACAGCTGCCGGATATTTCAGATAACACCTCTTTTTCAGAAATGATTGACTGTATTTCAAGCGATCCATAGTAGCAGTTTTTGTTTATTCGAAATTAATCACATCCCGGCAGATAAGATTCAGTATTTCTACGTAATTTGAATTAACGGTGTTTTAATTTTTTGTAATAAATCCTTTATTTGAAGTATTTATAAGAGATTTTATTTTCACTTAGTTTAGAATTATTTTAAATAATATGGTATCTGTCATTGAAAAATATCGGATAAACAGTGACGATTGCTGGTAATAGATAAAAAAATGCCTGAATTGAATTTTCAGGCAGGATTTAAATTAATAAGGTTGAAGGTAAGAGTTATAATACCATTATCAGATATTTCTAGTTGGCCAGCTGTTTTACAGCAATGGCATCGATCTCAAACATCATTCCCGGCAAAGCCAGTTGGCTTACAGGAATAAGTGTACTCGCAGGCAGGAACGAAGATTTCCAGACTTTTCTGGCTTCCTCTGCCCATATTTCAAGTTTTTCCTGGTTGTGATCAACAATAAGCAAGGTGATTTTAACTATATTTTCAAATGTCATGGAATGGCTCTGTAAAACAATCTGTAAATTTTTCAAAGCATCCTGAACCTGAGTTTTAAAGTCATCTGCCAGCACATGATTGTCACCTACGCCGCCGCTCTGTCCGGATATAAAACACATCGTTGATGGAGATTCCACAGCAATACTGTGAGAGAAGCCATAAGGGCCGGGATCAAATAACTCAGCAGGATTGATCAGTTTAGGCTGTTTATTTTTTTCCATAATCTTTTATTTAATAAAGTAAAAATGAGCAAAAAAAATTGAAAAAAACTCTACATATGTTGAGGAAAATATTTTTAATCCTTTACATACTTTCATCAATAATAAAATTCTGATGCAAAAAAATACTGTTCAAAGGAACAGCATTTTTAGTTTTTACTCTACAACAATACTTTCAATCCCCTTTTGCAGGGCTGTATCCTGTATCACCGGAACAGAAAGTCCCTCTGCACGGACAACAGAAATATCCGTCATCCCCATAAAGCCCAGTGTTTGTTTTAAGTAAGGAACTACAAAATCATAAGATTGTCTTTCTCCTTCAGAATACACACCGCCACTTGAAAAGGCAAGGTATACTTTCTTATTTTTCACCAGGCCTTCAGGGCCGTTTTCGCTATAGCTGAATGTCTTTCCTGCTCTGGCAATATGATCAAGCCATGATTTTAATGTAGAAGTGATACTGAAGTTGTAAAGGGGAGCTTCAATAATGATAATGTCAGCCTCATGTAATTCATCAATTACCGTGTCTGAAAGTTTTACATTTTCCTGCTGTTCAGCAGTGCGGTTTTCAGCTGGAGTAAAAAATGCATTGATATGAGCTTCTTCCAAATGGGGAAAAAGCGGATTGGTCAAATCACGCTTTTTAAAAACGCTGTCAGGATACTTTGCGGCAATTTTTTCTACAACAGCATTACCCAGTTTTTTACTGATTGATGATTCGCTTCTTGGGCTTGAAATGATATGAAGTACACGTTTCATTTTTTTTATTTTTTTTAAAATTGATGTTTCAAAATTATCTATATTTACTAATAAAAAGATAGTAGTTACCAAAAGGTTAGTAATAACATTTAGGTTAGTAATAAGTAAAAACAGAAGAATGGAAGAAGAAAAAATAGTGTATTCAAGGCCGCAGTGCAGTACTCATCTGGCTGCTACTGAGGATGCTTTATATGTTTTGGGTGGGCGGTGGACCATCAGGGTAATGATTGCTATTTTGGGTGGACATACCCGCTTCAATGAGTTACAGCGGACCATCAATGGAATTTCGGCAAGAGTCTTATCCAGCGAATTGAAAAAGCTGGAGGTGAATCATCTGGTGGAAAGAACAGTGATTACGGATCAGAAGCCGGTGCTGGTAGAATATGTTCCCACAGAATATAGTGAATCCCTGAAAGATGTGATTGCTGCTTTGGCAGATTGGGGTTCCAAACACAAAAAGAAAATTACAGCTTAATAGATAAAGAAGAGTAGTGTAGAAAAAGAGTATTACTGTTTCTGTGGTATTTAATAAGTTGCAACATTGCTTATTCTTTAAGTATTTTTACTCAAATTAATAATGGTAAGATGATCATAGAAGAAGAATTATTATTTTCCCTCGGAGCCAGTTTGGAAAAGTATGAAGCAGGTGAAACTATTTTTCAGGAAGGATCTGCTGTAAAATTCTATTTTCAGATCAAGTATGGTACCGTGAAACTGAATAATTTATTGGAAGACGGAAAAGAATTTGTTCATGGGCTTCCTTTTGATGGCCATTGTATTGGTGAAAGCTATTTATTTACCAATCACCATTATGCTGTGAATGCTATTGCGGTCACAAGCTGTGAAATTATCAGGCTTTCCAAAACCAGGTTCCTTGAATTTCTGGTGGGAAATCCTTTATTAATGCTTGAAATAAATAAATATACCGCAGACAGACTTCATTTCAGATATATGATTTCAAGCTTTCTGGCAATTTCAGACCCTATTTTGAAACTTACGAAGCTTTTTGATCACCTTAAAAGATATTTTGGTTTTGAAGAACCCTATTCATTTCTGATTCCTTACACCAGACAGCAAATAGCAACCTTAACCGGTCTTCGGGTAGAGACGGTGATCCGCTATGTTAAAAAAATGGAAGAGCTGAACATGGTTAAAATTGAAAATGCTAAAATTTATTATTAGCTTTCAGTTTTCTGTTATTTTAAAATTAAAACGGGCTGAGAGGTGTTCTGATAAATTCCTTCGGAAATACTTCTGCTTGCCAGATAATACAAAAAGCTGTGCTTACCGGGTAGCGCTATAATAAGATCTGCCTGATCTGATACAGCAAAGTTCAGGATACCCTTTATAATATTTTCATCATGAGAATAATGAATGCTGCTCGGAATTTCCGTTAAATGCTCACGAATGTAATCCTCCAGTTCTCTTTTTTGCATTTCGTTCTCTTTTTCACTGGTGTTGATATTGAGAAATGAAAGACGGACATCTTGCTTATGAATAACAGATTTGTGGTGAAACAGTCTTTCTAGCCTTTTAATACCTCTAATATCACAAGGAATAAATATATTCTTAATAGGTGAATAATGGTAGCTGCTGGGAACAATTAATGTTTTCACAGGACTTGTTCTGGCAATGCTTATGATATTCTCAGAAACAAAACTATCGGTAGAAGAAGTCTGGTCATCACTTCCCAGGATAATCAGTTCTACAGACGGCTGGTTTTTTAAAAGCTCATTAATACTTCTGGTGAGTGCCCAATCGCTCAATACCCTGGAAACTTTTACTTCAGGCGACTTTTCAGCGATGATGTCCGTTAACTGATCGAATAGCAATTCTGTCCTTTGCAGCAGGTTGTTGATACTTTCTTCATTGACAAATGAATGTCCTTCTGCGATATGCAGGTAGTCAAATTCAGATTCTCCTGCAGTTTTTAACAGGATAATATTTTGATATTCGTAGGTTTTTGCCCAGTCTGCGGCAACTCTTACTGCATTTTCCGTAGTTGATGTAAAATCAACAGGTACAAGAATTGTTCTCATATTGTATCATGTTTTAGTGCTTATTCTTCCAGGTTAGCTGTCATTTTTTTTACCAATAGCAGCGCTTTGCTGATCTCTTCTTCTTCTATATCACCAGCTGCCTTTTTATAAAGATCCAGGGCCCATGGATAAACGGTTTCTACAATCTGTTTACCTTTCGGAGTTAAAAAGATCTGTTTGTTTCTCCTGTCTTTTTTATCAGCTATCCGTTCAACAAGATCCTTTTTTACAAGGCTGTTGATGAGATAGGTGATACTTGATTTGTCTTTGCTTACTTTATTTCCAATTTCCTGCTGATTGATGCCGTTATGTCTTGAAAGCAAACCAAGAATTTCAATCAGTTCAAAAGAAAGATCCGGATCATAAATAGTAACGATAGTCTGGATCTTCTGGCGGAGACGGCTTTTCATTTCACTCATTGCCAGGCCAAGCTCCAGAGCAAGTTCTGATAGATTATTCTGTTTTACAGGCATACTTTTATATTAATGATGAAACAGGATAAGAAGCATTTTTTCGATGGATTTTATAGCATGACTTATCATAACAAATATACAAAAAATTAGTTTTAATTAAAACTAATTTTGATAAAATAGTAGACAGCGAAAAATTATGCTGAAGTATAAAATAAAAACAGAGACTAATTCTCTGCTTTTTCTTTTTTAACGGCTTGGTGCATAATAAGAATGATCCCCAAAAGGAAACATGCAATGATCAGATAGCGCCAGGAAAGGCCTTTTTGATCCGTTACTGTTCCGCTTACAGAGATGATGAAACTTGTTACAGAAGTGATTACATACACCAGTCCACCCATCAGTCCGCCGGCAGTACCTGCGTTTTTCGGAAAGTAAAGCATACTTGTCGTAAAAAAGGAGGTAAATAAAATTCCGGAACAGATATGAATAAAAAAGGCAAAAGGAATCATAATGAACAGGCTTTCTGCAAAATAACTGGTGGTGATCAGGCCTGCAATCAGGATCAGCTGAAGTAAGATGGGCTGTAAAATTCTGGGCTTAAAATCCAGAGTCAGTCTGCGTTTGCCTATAAAACCTCCGATCATCCATGAAAATCCTAAGATCAGTGTACAATATCCAATCACTACCGGAGTAAAATGAAAAGTATTTTCTATAATAAATGGCCCGGTAATATTAAATAACATTACGATAGAGTAGCTCAAACCTAAAATGAAAATCCCCAACATGAAAATCCTGTTTTTAAGCATCATCTTATAAAGGCTGATGTTCTCTGAAAGATCCAGTTTCTTTTTCTGCGGAAGGCTCTCCCCGCTAAAAAACCACTCAAAAAGGAACAGAAATCCGGCATATGCTGCCAGAAAATAAAAATTAGCATGCCAGTTAAAAATTTTCTCAAGATATCCTCCAAGGAAAGGGGCCAGAATAGGACCGCAGGACCATACAATAGTAAAGTAGCTCAGATAATGTTTTACCTTTTCCGCATCATAAATATCTACAAAAATAGCACGCGTAGCCACAACAAGTACTGAAACTGCAGCTCCCTGAAGAATACGAAGCAGACAGATCAGTAGAATACTGTTGGTCATCGTAATTAAAATACTGGTCAGTATCAATAGGAATAAGGCTATCAATTTGGGACGATAACGCCCGATACTGTCCAGAATTCCTCCTACAAATAATTGGGAAATCCCGTAGCTCAACAGATATGATGTCAGGGTAATCTGAATATCTTTTTCCGAAACCATCATTTCTTTGGCCATAGAAGGGAACGATGGTAAATAAATATCCGTGACAAACCCGGAAAGCGGGATAGACACGAAAGCCATAATGGTAATTAATCTGATTCGTTGTTCAGATGCTTCTCTCAACATATTCATTCATTTTTTACATTGCAAAAATAAGTCAAGAAATACAAAACCGGATTTTAAAAGACAAAGTAAAAATTACAAAAATCAAATATTATGACAGATTCTTAAATTTTAGGGGTGAAGTCTGCGCATGCTTTTTAAAGAAATTATTAAAATGAGCAGGCTGATCAAATCCTAAAGTGTAACCGATCTGTGCAATATCCCAATTCGTATACTTCAGCAGGTTTTTAGACTCTTCAAACATCTTTTCTTTAATGATCTGTGTGGTCGTAAGGTTGGTTACAGATTTAACGGAAGAATTCAGATGATTGACATGTACGTTCAGGTGTGCAGCAAAATCGGAAGGCGTTTTTAAGGCCAGCGGATAAGCAGGAGAGTCCAGCGGAAACTGTTTGTTGAGGAGTTCATCAAATAACTTATACAGACGTACATTTGCGGGAAGTTCATTAGGATTGATATCTTCCACACGGTTTTCCAGCGCCAGATGCATTACAGAAGCAAGATTGCTTTTGATACTGCTGCAGCGGAAAGGATAGGATGAATTATTCATTCTGTAAATCTGATCAAAATAAAGCATTGCCAGCTGAGCCTGTTCTTCCGTCAGAAAAACAACCGGCTTACTCCATTCCTTGAACATTGAAGTTTTTTTAAACAGATTGAATTCAGAATTCCCATTAAAAAATTCCTGATTGAATAAACAAAAATATCCTTCCTGCACATCGCTTTCACACTCCCATGAATACGGAATGCTTGGAGAAGGAAAAAATAGGGCAGGACCATCTATAAACAGCTGATGAGTACCATAATGAATGGTGCCCTTTCCAATAATAAAGCTTATTTTATAATAATCACGACGGTTGTAAGGGCTTTTAAAACTGCAGTATTTCCGCATAGAAATATTGAAGTGAGATTTTCCCATTTCAAAATCCTCAGAATCAAACATTTTGATCTGGTTTTTACGGATGCGTCTGTAATAATCCTCTATTGTTTCCAGCTGATCACTCATAGGTAAAAATTATAAAAATCAAAGATAAGTAAACTGTTGTCTACTTAAGATCATTTTAAATGAGATAATAGAAATTAAAATGATAGTCTTCCTCAATAGTTGTGGAATTAAAGAAATGATTGATTACTATTATATAGGCAAATATCTATGGAATCTATGGTTAAAGCAGCTGGATTAACCTTTATTAATCTCCAGTTCCAAAGTATGAGACGGCAGTTGAAAAGGTCCGGCTTTTGAACTGCTCACAGCGATAAAACCACATTTTTTTAAAAAGTCTGCGATCGGATCATGATCCAGGATATTGATCCATATAATATCCGTAAAGCTCACTGCTGACCTGCATTTTTTCCAGAGAGACTGTCGTGTTTCAGGAAGATCAAACTCTGAAAGAATTACAAAACTGATTTCTGTAGCTCTTTTTCCGTCAGGAATTCCCGGATGTACCGAACCGCTTTTTATAATGCTGAATCCGATGGGTTTCTGATCTGCATACATCATGATCAGTTGGTTGGAAAGATCGTTCAGGTCATTGATCATCTTTCTCGGGTCTATTTCGTTGTGAATATATCTTTTAATTTCTTCTTCAGTTACAAATTCTTTGTGCAATGCATAAACGGAAGAATCAATGATGGCTATAAGATCAGAAATTCCCTCTTCAGAACCTACTGTAAATTTTGAAATGATATCCATGGGATTTTTTATTCAAAATTATAAGATTAATCCATTCAAAAAGGATACAGTTCGTTAAAATATCATCGGTACAGACATTATTTGTTTAAAATTGTCCTATATCATTAAAATTTAGTATAAAATACTGGTAGAAATACAAAATAACTGGATTTTTAAAACAACGTAATCAAATACGTATAAATTGAGGAAAATAAATGATTTACAGATAAAATTTTTAAGAAGATTTCTCTATATGTTTCTTCGGTTCTTATTGATTTTGAATAGTTTATTTAAATATTCATTGATGCTCTATGTCACAACGAATAACATGGCTTATTTTCTACAATAATTTGATTTTATTTTAAAATTTAAATTGAATTTAAGAAAGACTCAGAAAAAATGAGTAAATCCACTATTTTTTTTCTACACAATTAGGCTGGAATCGCCATAAAACCTATATTTGCAGCCTAAATTTTTAAATAAATGAAAGAACTAATTGAAAAAATCAACGCAGAATTTGAAGCGTTCACAACTGAGGCAAACCAACAAGCGGAAAAAGGAAACAAAGCAGCTGGTACAAGAGCTCGTAAAGCAGCTTTAGAACTAAGCAAATTGTTCAAAGAATTCAGAAAAGTTTCTGTAGAAGAAGCTAAGAAATAATTCACCTTTAGCCGGCTTTTGAAGCCGGTTTTTTTTTATAACTGATTTCAATGGTGTTGTCTTTGAAATAACTTATTCCCGCCGAAAGTGAATGACCATTTCTAAAAATCATAAAGACTGTCATGTTGATGGTTTTTTGTAGATTACAGTTATTGATGAATTTTTATTATTGTTTTTTGAATAAAATATTGATAAAAATAATTGAAAAGCCTCTTTTTTAGGCTTGACTTTTTCACCATCTCCCTGATTTCTTTTATCTTTAAACCAATCAATATATATTATGAGGATAAATAGATTTTTTGCAGTGCCTGCAGTAGTGCTGGCTGCCCAGTTTTCATGGGCTCAGATAAAGGTTGATCCAAAAGAAAGACTAGACCCTATCGTAAAAAGTTTTGTAAATGAAGTCAATAATAATTCCCAGCTTGAAAACCTGGCATCTGAACTGTTGGATGGCATCGGGCCTCGTCTTGTGGGAACTCCCGAAATGCTGGCAGCAAATGAATGGAGTGTTAATAAACTTCGCTCCTGGGGAGTAGATGCGAATCTTCAGCAATTCGGAACATGGAAAGGATGGCAGAGAGGAACGACTCATGTTGATATGACCTATCCTCGCATAAAATCTCTTTCAGCAACTCAGCTGGCATGGAGTCCGGCTACAAAAAAAGCAATTGAGGCAGAGGTAATTACTCTTCCGAAAGTGTCTTCTAAAGCTGAGTTTGATCAATGGCTTCCTTCAGTGAAAGGAAAAATTGTGCTGATGGCACAATACCAGAAAATCGGACGTTCTGATGAACAGATCAAAGAATTTGCAACCCCGGAATTGTATGAAAAACTCAAAGCCGAAAAAGATCAGGCTGCCAAAGATTTTGCAGCTTATATAAAGAATATCGGCTATGATAATAACAGCCTTCCTGAAGCATTGGAAAAAGCGGGTGCGGCAGGTATTGCCATTTCAAACTGGACGGGTATTATGG
>NZ_JAJFZH010000032.1:0-33421 GCF_020733145.1 Chryseobacterium sp. X308 | reverse complement strand
TATTCATTCTTACGGCTGATCATTCTTTGCTTTCACTACTATCGTTTATCCACCCATCTGTCACTCCGCAGGAGTCTCTGCAATCTATATGTCTTAATTATCATCAAACAATTTTACAGTATCAAATTGTCTGAATTAAAGGAATCCTAAAGACTCTAATAAAGGAGGCTGGATTCCTACGGAATGACACAGTGGAATAAGCGGTACAAGTGAAATAGAAAGACGCCATTGAACCATAGCACAATTGGAAAGGGATGTTTATGACACTGTTGAAGATCATTACCCCGGTTTAGCCTAAAATTATTCATTCTTACAGGTGATCTATTCTTTGCTTTCACTACTATCGTTTATCCCACCCATCTGTCACTCCGCAGGAGTCTCAACAAAGTATTATCAAAAAACTCAGCAGTATTACTTTTGCTTTTTTGAACTTCTTATGACTCTAATAAAGGAGGCTGGATTCCTGCGGAATGACACGGTGGAAGAAGCGGAGCAAATGAAAGAGAAAGACCATTGGAACCAATAAATTACTCCACTGGAAAAGATAACCACGGAACCCGTATCCTGAACTCGTCAAATCATTTATAACGTATCATTGATGATTCATTCGTCATCCTAGCCCCGATAGGAATGGTTACCCCGCAGCTTGGGTTGGAGGGTGGGTGGGTTTTAGATGTGGGAAGACCCTTCGGCTTCGCTCAGGGTGACAGCGCAGGCGCGAGGAGTATGAATGGATAGCGGGAAACAGCTCCTGATATCTCAAGTGGTGTTAAGTAAACTATTTCCTTCTATTACCCTGTTTTCCTCGAATAAATTCAATAAGTTTGTACTAGTTTTCCAAAAATAATTACAATGTCAGGAAATATTCTGATCATCGATGATGAGATCAAACTCCTTAAATTACTAGGAATGATCCTTTCCCAAGAGAATTTTAATGTAAAAGAAGCTTCTACGGCACGTTCGGCAATGACGATGCTGGAGCAATATGAATTTGATGTTGTTCTGAGCGATGTTCGTCTGCCTGATGCTTTTGGGGTAGAACTGGTAAAAGCTATCAAAACTAGATATCCACAGCTTGAAATTATCCTGATGACGGCATTCGGGAATATTACGGATGCTGTACAGGCTATGAAGAATGGCGCTTATGATTATCTGGTGAAAGGAGATGATAATGAGAAAATAATCCCATTGGTGTATAAGGCTCTTGATAAGGTAAAAGACAATAAATCTAGGGTTGTTCAGCAGGCTGTGACGAAAGGATTTAATCAGATAATAGGTAAGTCACCACTTATTTTGCAGGCTAAGAAGTTGGCTGAGAAAGTCGCTTTAACGGATGCTGCTGTGCTTCTTACAGGGGAAACCGGAACGGGTAAGGAAGTTTTTGCGAGTGCCATTCACGAAGGAAGTGACAGGAAGAAAAACAGTTTTGTAGCGATCAATTGTTCAGCATTCAGTAAAGAAATTCTGGAAAGCGAGCTTTTTGGTCATAAACAAGGTGCTTTTACTGGAGCTTTGAAAGATAAGAAAGGATTGATTGAAGAAGCTAACGGAGGAACTCTGTTTTTGGATGAAATCGGTGAGATGCCCATAGAGCTTCAGGCAAAATTGCTCAGGGTTTTGGAAACCAGGGAATTTATCAAAATGGGTGAAACCAAAGTTTCTAAATCTGACTTCAGGTTAATTGCTGCTACCAACAGAGACCTGATCGATGAAATAAAGCAGGGAAATTTCAGAGAAGACCTTTATTTCAGGCTGAATGTCTTTGAGATCACACTTCCGCCATTAAGAGAACGAAAAGAAGACCTGAAAGCTATTGCCAAGCATTTTATAGATATTTTTTCTCATAAACTTCATCTGACAGCGGTTCAGGTAAATCCTGATTACTATAAAGTACTGGAACGAAACGACTGGAAAGGAAATATCCGTGAGTTGAGAAACGCTGTAGAGCGCAGTTTGATTTTAATGGATGACAATATTCTTGACGCAGAAAGTCTTCCCCATTACTCGGAAAAAACTTTTCCTGAAAGTGATTCTTTAAGTATCAGATCACTGGAAAAAATACACATACAGAAAGTTTTACAGTATACAAAAGGTAACAAGGCAGAAGCTGCCCGTTTACTGGAAATCGGTATTGCCACATTGTACCGTAAACTTGAAGAATACGGATTAAAATAACCTTTTATCATTTTAATAAAGAGCCTATCATTTTGATAGGCTTTTCTGTTTTTATATAGTTTAGTGCTTAGTATTAATGTGTTGTTATTCAGGTGTTTGTGTGTTTGTTTTTCAGAATGGACTTTCTTTTGGCATATAGTCTTCGAATAAAATATTTAAAAATGACAATTTCAAGAAAAACGTTTAAAAAACGGGAGCACTCGACTTTTAGTCTGCTGATTGTATCGTACGTATTGTTGACTCTTTTAACCCTAATGATTAAAATATGATGCTCATAAGTTTAATTCTGCTTTTTGCAGTGTTGTTTTGGCTTTTATATAAATCAGTTGAATTTTTTGATAGAATATAAGTTATGTGGAGTTTATTTTTCCTCTCAATACTTGCCTTTGTGTATATCTGTTATGTTTTAATGAAACCTGAAAAATTTTAATTAGTCATGAATACAGAAATTTTAGGCATTATAGCAATGTTTGCTATCACATTAGTTATCGGAATATTTTTAGGGAAATATATAGCTAATGTCTACGGATACAAAAAAACTTTTCTGGATCCGGTTTTTGAACCCATTGAAAAGTTAATTTATAAAGTTTCGGGAATTAATCCCAACCGCCAGATGAACTGGAAACAGAATATGTATGCCATGCTGGCGATCAATCTGGTTTGGTTCATCATAGGTTTCCTTCTTTTAATGAATCAGGCATGGCTTCCTTTGAACCCTGATGGGAATCCAAATATGTCACCCGATCTGGCTTTTAATACTACCATTTCATTCTTGGTTAACTGTAATTTACAGCATTATTCAGGAGAAACAGGAGTGAGCTATCTGAGCCAGCTTTATCTGATGTTTTTACAGTTTGTTACGGCTGCAACGGGAATGGCGGCAATGGCTGTCCTTTTCAAGGCTTTTAAAGAAAAAACAAGTACCGAACTTGGGAACTTCTACGATTTTTTTACCAAATCAATGATCAGAATTCTGGTTCCGGTAAGTATAATTGTTGCCTTAGTACTTTCTATTAATGGAAGTCCGATGACTTTCGAAGGAAAAGATCACATTATAACACTGGAAGGTCAGAAAGCAGATGTTTCCAGAGGTCCTGTATCTGCATTTGTTGCGATCAAACATTTGGGAACTAACGGAGGTGGATTTTTCGGAGCCAACTCAGCGCACCCGCTTGAAAATCCTAATTATATGACCAATATGACAGAGATGATCGCTCAGATGATCATTCCGTTTGCATTGGTATTTGCACTGGGATTTTATCTGAATAAAAGAAAACTTTCATGGGTAATCTTTACGGTAATGACGGTCGGTTTTCTTGCACTTACCATTCCGAATATCGTGAATGAAACAGGAGGAAATCCTTTGATCACAAAAATGGGAACAGATAACAGCCTGGGAGCTATGGAAGGTAAAGAAATCCGTTTCGGAAGTGCAGCATCCGGCTACTGGAGTATTGCCACAACGGTAATTTCAACAGGATCAGTGAACTCAATGCATGACAGTACAATGCCGCTTTCGGGAATGAATGAATTGCTTGCGATGATGATCAACTGCTTCTACGGAGGCTGTGGAGTCGGAATTCTGAACTATTTTATCTTTATCATTCTGGCTGTGTTTATCAGTGGTCTGATGGTAGGACGAACGCCGGAATTTATGGGTAAAAAGATTGAAGCGAAGGAAATGAAAATTGCTATGATCGTCGCTTTATTCCATCCTTTCCTGATTCTTGCAGGAACCGCTTTAACGGCTTATCTACCGGAATTTGGAGCAAAAACATTGAATAATCCCGGCTTCCATGGTTTCAGTGAAATGCTGTATGAGTTTACTTCTTCCGCAGCGAATAACGGATCCGGATTTGAAGGGTTGGGAGACAATACACCCTGGTGGAATATCTCAACGGGAATTGTACTGTTACTCTCAAGATTTATCCCGATCATAGGACCGGTAGCCATTGCAGGTCTGTTGGCTCAGAAGAAATATATCCCTGAAAGTTCAGGAACACTGAAAACAGATACGGCAACTTTCGGATTCATGACTCTGGCAGTGATTTTACTGATTGCAGCATTGTCTTTCTTCCCTGCATTAACTCTAGGGCCTATTGCAGAGCAAATTCAGTATTTCTCAAAATAAATGTGAACATTAAAAATTAAAATCAATATTCAACCATTAAGGCAGCTGAAAAGTGTAAGGAAACTAGTCTGACACTTACGAAACGTTCACTTAATATTATCCATATCTATCCTTATTATCCGGCAGACCTTGATGGTTACTATTGGTTTACAATGATATAAATTCTTTCAAAAAAATGAAAAATCAGTCACAAACATTGTTTCAAAAAGATTTGGTCAACGAAGCGATAAAACAGTCCTTCGTAAAGCTGAATCCGAAAATTATGTTTAAAAATCCGGTAATGTTCCTGGTGGAAATCGGAACCATCGTCATGTTTATCGTAAGCATGTTCAGCCTTACCGGTGATAAATCCCAGGGAAGCTTTTCCTACAACTTTTTAGTATTTATAATTTTATTTTTCACCGTTTTGTTTGCCAATTTTGCAGAAGCTATTGCAGAGGCAAGGGGAAAAGCGCAGGCTGATACTCTTAGAAAAACAAGGGAAGAAACTCCGGCCAAACTGGTACTTGATAACAAGCCGGGATTTCAGGTAGAAACAAGACTGAAGATGTCTGCTGAAATGACCTTAGGTGATATTTTCCTTTGTGAAGCCGGAGATCAGATTCCGATGGATGGTGAGATTATTGAAGGTCTTGCTACCATTGATGAGTCTGCTATTACCGGAGAAAGTGCACCTGTCATCCGTGAAGCGGGTGGAGACAAAAGTTCTGTAACAGGAGGTACAAAAGTATTGTCAGACAGAATTAAAGTAAGAGTAACCACAAAACCCGGAGAATCCTTCTTAGATAAAATGATTGCTCTTGTAGAAGGAGCGTCAAGACAGAAAACACCCAACGAAATCGCATTAACCATACTTTTAGCAGGATTCACGCTTACATTTATTATTGTTACCCTCACTTTAAAACCTTTTGCAGACTATGCGCAGACTCCGATTACCATAGCGGCATTTATATCTCTTTTCGTTTGTCTTATTCCGACAACTATCGGGGGACTGCTTTCTGCAATCGGGATTGCGGGGATGGACAGAGCGCTGAGAGCGAATGTGATTACAAAAAGTGGAAAAGCAGTGGAAACTGCAGGAGATATTGATGTATTGCTATTGGATAAAACCGGAACAATTACCATCGGAAACAGAAAAGCAACTCAATTTCACCCTGCCAATGGAATTCAGCTTGAAGAATTTATTAAAGCTTCTGCATTAAGTTCTGTAGCGGATGAAACACCGGAAGGAAAATCTATTATCGAACTAAGTGCTTTAAAACCTGAAGATTTATTAGTTGCTAATCCTACTTATATCGATTTTACTGCAGAAACAAGAACTTCAGGAATTGATTTTGACGAAACAAGAATCCGTAAAGGAGCTTACGATACGATAAAAAAACTGACTGAAAAAGCCGGGAATATCTTCCCTCAGGAAACCCAGGATGCGGTAACTAAAATTTCTGAAAACGGAGGGACCCCTTTAGTAGTGGCCGTTAATGAAAAAGTATGGGGAGTGATTGAACTTCAGGATATCATCAAAACCGGAATCCAGGAACGCTTCCAGAGATTGAGAAAAATGGGTGTAAAAACGGTAATGGTAACAGGAGATAATCCTCTGACTGCAAAATTCATTGCAGAAAAAGCCGGAGTAGACGATTTTATCGCTGAAGCCAAACCTGAAGACAAAATGAATTACATCAAAAAGGAACAGCAGGAAGGTAAGCTGGTAGCGATGATGGGAGACGGAACCAACGATGCGCCGGCACTGGCACAAGCCGATGTTGGGGTAGCGATGAATAGCGGAACACAGGCTGCTAAAGAAGCCGGTAACATGGTAGACCTTGACAACGACCCTACAAAGCTGATCGAAATTGTAGAAATCGGTAAACAGCTATTGATGACCAGAGGAACATTGACCACTTTCAGTATTGCGAATGATGTAGCGAAGTATTTTGCCATTATTCCGGCACTCTTTATCACTTTTATTCCTTCTCTTCAGAAGCTGAATATTATGAACCTTCACAGTCCTGAAACAGCCATATTATCAGCGGTTATTTTCAATGCGGTGATTATTCCGTTCCTGATTCCACTAGCGTTGAAAGGTGTAGCTTATAAGCCCATCGGTGCAAGTGCATTATTAAGAAGAAACCTTTTGATCTATGGGTTAGGCGGAGTAATCGTTCCGTTCATCGGGATCAAAATCATTGATCTGGTAATCAGTTTATTCTATTAAAATTAAAAAAATGAAAAATCATATTGTTTCAGCATTCAGATTAACTCTTGTCATGTTGCTAGTTACAGGTATTTATCTGGCAGTGGTTTATGGAGGTTCTAAAATACTTCCTAACAAAGGAAACGGAGAAATTATTTACAACAAAGGGCAGAAGTTTTATGCCAATATCGGACAGGAATTCAGATCTGAAAAATATTTCCACGGCCGTCCTTCTTCAGTCAATTATAACGCAGCAGGAAGTGGAGGAAGCAATAAAGGTCCAAGCAATAAAGAATATCTGGAAATTGTACAGAAAAGAATTGATACTTTAAAAATGGATAACCCTGAAATGGGTAATGCTAAAGTTCCTGTAGAGCTTGTTACTGCAAGTGGAAGCGGACTGGATCCGGATATTTCTGAAGAAGGAGCTTTATATCAGGCAAAAAGAATTGCAAAAGTGAGAAATATTTCAGAAGAGCAAGTTAAAAGCTTAATTAATAATCAGACTGAAAAGCCGTTGTTAGGACTTTTCGGACCCACAAAAATAAATGTTCTGAAGCTTAACATTGCTTTGGATCAATTAAAATAATACATTTAATAACCGATAATCATGTCGAGGTTGAAAACCTTGACATGATTAACATACCTTAATAAAAGTGAAAAAATATTTAGTTATAGGAGCCGTATTGGGAATGTTTTTCTCAAAAGCCCAGT
Organism: Chryseobacterium sp. X308; assembly: GCF_020733145.1. Taxonomy (NCBI): domain Bacteria; kingdom Pseudomonadati; phylum Bacteroidota; class Flavobacteriia; order Flavobacteriales; family Weeksellaceae; genus Chryseobacterium; species Chryseobacterium sp. X308. Next base: position 26,207 of record NZ_JAJFZH010000032.1, on the reverse strand, counting down.
CATCAGATTCATTAAAAACAAGTAATAAAGTGACATTTTCCGCTTATGCAGAACTTTTTTATACCTATGATTTTAATGAGCTTGGAAATCATATTCGTCAAAACTTTTTGTATTCCTATAACAGGCACAATGAAATGAACCTTAACCTGGGATTGGTTAAAGCCAATTACCAGAGTGAAAATATCCGTGCCAACATTGCTTTAATGGCAGGAACTTACGCTCAGGATAATATGGCTGCCGAACAAAATGCATTGCGCTATGTAAACGAGGCCAATGTAGGAATCAGACTATCAAAGAATAAAAATCTGTGGATTGATGCGGGGATTATGCCTTCCCATATCGGTTGGGAAAGTGCCATAGGAAAAGACAATGTTAATCTGACAAGAAGTCTGGCCGCTGAAAACTCACCTTATTTCGAAACAGGAGCCAAAATTTCTTATACCTCAGATAATGGAAAATGGTTTGTAAGCGGATTGGTATTGAACGGATGGCAGCGTATTGCCAAACCTGAGGGAAACCAGAGTATTTCTTTTGGTCACCAGATAACCTATAAACCAACTGATAAAATTACCCTGAACAGCAGTTCATTCATAGGGAATGATAAAGCAAAAGAGGACAAAAGAATGCGCTATTTTCATGATTTGTATGGAAGCTTTCAGATAACGGATCAGTTTTCTGCTATATTGGGATTTGATATCGGTGCTGAGCAGAAATCAAAAGGAAGCGAGCAGTATAACATCTGGTACAGCCCAAATGTTCAGATGAAATATCAGTTGGACAGCAAGTGGGCATTAGCGGGAAGACTGGAATATTATAATGATAAAAACGGGGTGATCATCAGCACTGAAACGCCTAATGGATTTCAAACTTTCGGATATTCTCTGAATGTAGATTATGCTGTTTTCAAAAATGTAGTTTTCCGCACAGAAGCGAGAGGCTTTACTTCAAAAGACGCCATTTTTGCTAAAAATGATGAATTTAAAAAAGGAAATTTCTTTATAACGTCAAGCTTAGCGGTTTGGTTTTAAAAAAGAATTTAGCCACAGGAAAGTGCTTAAAGTAAAATTAAAAAGAATAAAATCAATGTCATCAGCAAAAGATTTTTTAGAACTGATTCAAAAATCCCGTAAAGGAAAATTCAAAATTTATATCGGGATGAGTGCGGGGGTAGGAAAAAGTTTCCGTATGCTTCAGGAGGCTCATTCCCTTTTGCGAAATGGCATTGATGTAAAGATTGGCTATATTGAAACGCATGGCCGTGAAGAAACTGAAGCTCTTGTAGAAGGAATTCCTCAAATTGAAAGGAAATCAGTTTTTTATAAAGGAAAGAACCTTGAGGAGATGGATCTTCAGGCCATTATCAATGAACATCCTGAAGTAGTGTTAGTGGACGAACTTGCCCATACCAACGTAGAAGGTTCCAAAAATAAAAAAAGATGGCAGGATGTGCTGGAAATTCTTGATAATGGAATCAACGTCATCAGTGCTATGAATATCCAGCATATTGAAAGCCTGAATGAAGAGGTAAAGAAAATTACCGGGGTAGAAGTAACAGAGCGGGTTCCGGATAAAATTCTTGCATTGGCAGATGAAGTCGTGAATATTGACCTTACCGCAGATGAGCTGCTGACCCGTTTAAAAGAGGGAAAAATCTATAAAAAAGAAAAAATTCAGACGGCACTGAGTAATTTCTTCCAGAGCGGACATATTCTGCAGCTTCGTGAGTTGGCTTTAAAGGAAGTGGCCACCCACGTGGAAAGAAAGGTGGAAACAGAGATCAAAACCGAAAATTTTAAACCGATAAAATTCCTGGCCTGTATCAGCAGTAATGAGAAAATTGCCAAAACAATTATCCGTAAAACTGCCAGATTAGCCAGTTACTATAACAGTCCATGGACTGTTTTGTACGTTCAGAAGCCCTCTGAAAACCCTGAAAAAATTGCATTGGATAAACAACGGTATTTAATTAATAATTTTAATTTAGCACAGGAATTAGGTGCCAAAGTAGTCCGCATTAAAGAAAGCAGTGTTCACAACGGAATTCTGGAGTATGTGATTGCCCATAATATCACGACGGTCTGCATTGGAAAACCCCATGCCAGTTTCTGGCAGCGAATGTTGGGGTACAGCTGGATCTATACCCTTATGAACAGGCTGAATGAAAGACAGATAGATATTATTATTTTATCATAAAAATAATGAAACTTAAAACGAAACTTACCTTAGGCGTGGGCCTTTTATTTCTACTGATCGTTCTGCTTTCAGTGATAGGTTCTGTATACATCAATAAATTAAAATCCGATACTGAAAAGATCCTTACGGCCAATTACAACAGCCTTGAATTTTCCAAAAATATGCTTTTGGCGTTGGATAATATCAGTACAGACAGTACCGTTGCCATAGCAGATTTTCGAAAGAATAATAAGCTTCAGGAAAAGAACCTTACAGAATTTGGAGAAAAAGAAGCCACGCAGAATCTGAATCTCCATTTCAACAGCTATCTTAAAGCTCCCGATATCCATAAAGAAAAGCTTATCCGTGAAGATCTTTCGAAGATCATGTCTTTGAATATGAAAGGGATAGAACGAAAAAGTGATATTGCGATTATTACAGCAGAAAATGCCACTTTTTGGATCGTAAGTTTAGGAACCGTATGTTTTCTGATTGCTTTTATCCTGCTTTTCAATTTACCGCAAACCATCGCAGAGCCTATCAATCAATTGACCTTCAGTATTAAACAGATTGCCGATAAAAACTATAGTGAGAGGGTTCATTTTAAAGGAAGTGAAGAATTCAACAGTCTGGCAGACTCCTTCAACAGTATGGCGGAAAAGCTTCAGGAGTACGAAAGCAGCACACTTTCCAAGCAGTTGATGGATAAAAAACGGATCGAAACGCTGGTCAATAATATGCATGATGCGGTTATTGGTCTGGATGAGAATCATTTTATCTATATGATCAATGATGAAGCTTTAAAGATCACCAATCTCCATAAAGAAGATATTATAGGAAAAACAGCTCATGAAGTAGCCATCAATAATGATCTGATGCGTGAACTGCTGAAAAACATTGACCATCCTGTGAAAGATCCGATTAAGATTGTCCGCGATAATAAGGAAAACTATTTTGAACAGGATATTATTCCCATCAATATTGTAAAAACAGGAGAAAAGGAGAAAAAAAATATAGGAAAAGTAATATTGTTGAGAAATATTACCCCTTTTAAAGAGCTTGATTTTGCCAAAACCAATTTCATTGCAACCATTTCCCATGAACTGAAAACTCCGATTTCTGCAATCAAAATGGGCGTGCAGCTTCTTGGAAACCAAAAGTTCGGAGAACTGAACGAGCAGCAGCAGGAATTATTGAAAAGCATCAATGAAGACGGACAGCGATTATTGGATATCACAGGAGAATTGCTTAATCTGTCGCAGGTAGAATCCGGAAATATCAGACTGACTATTGGGAAATGTTCTCCTAAAGAAATTGTACAGACTGCTGTAAAGAATGTTGAGAAGCTTGCCGAGCAGAAAAATATTTCCATCAGTACAGAATATCTTCTGGAAGATAACGATGCTGTGACTGCTGATTTTGACAAAACCGTCTGGGTAATGAATAATTTTTTAACCAATGCGGTAAAACACTCTTTTCAGGACGAAAATATTAAGATTGTAGTAGAAAAGCTGGATTCATTCATTCAGTTCAGTATTATTGATACCGGAAGCGGAATTGATGAACAATACCACCGCCAGATCTTTGACCGCTATTTCCAGGTTCCAGGAGAACATCAGAACGGAACCGGACTGGGCTTAGCAATCTCCAAAAATTTCATTGAAAAACAACACGGAGAAATAGGAGTGAAGAGTTCTCTGAATAATGGAAGTACGTTTTACTTCAGACTGCCGGTTTCATAGGGATTATTTTATATTTGTGATAAAAATAAAATGAGAAAAACGTTAGGACTCTTATTATTTTCAGTTTTACTGAGTATTCAGGTCTCTGCTCAGACATTCACAGTAGAACAGCTTAAAGGATTCAACAAACTTACCATGGATGAGTTTAAAAAGGAAATGAAACAGCTTCAGTTCAGATTTTATGACAGAACAGAAGGCTTAAGCTTCCTTTTAACCGAATATGATTCCCCAGACTATACCTCGAAAATCGGAAAGTTTGAATACAAAGAAGAAAAATCAGAAGACAGAATAGAATTTGAGTTTAAAGAGAAGAAAGAGTATAATCAATATCTTAAACTGATATTATCAGCCGGTTATAAAGAAGCTGAAAAAGGGAAGATCATTACTAAAGAACCCTATGTAGATTACTACAGAAATAAAGAACATATCAGGATGATTCTGCCAAAGACAGGAGAAAGTTCTCCATATACTATTATTGTTTTTAAGTAAATAAATTTTTCTAAATTTGATCTTAAATCACATAAGATGAATACTTCAGATTTAAAAATTGATTTAATTAATAGAATTACCCAATTAAAAGAAGCCAGAATTATTGAAGAAATTCAAAAGATTCTGGATTTCGAATTGGATCAGAATGAATATATTCTTACTACCGAGCAAAAAGAAAGAGTTGCTGAAGGAAGAGAAGAATATAAAAACAAAGCATACCTTGCGGAAGATCAGGCCAATCAGGATATTGAAGAATGGCTAAAAGAAAAGTAATCTGGACCATTAAAGCCAATAAAGAGAGAAAAGATATTCTCGAATATTGGATGTTAAGAAATAAATCTAAAATTTTTAGTATTAAACTTAATAAGCTGATCTTATATAATGTAAGATTACTAGCAGATCACCCTGCCATTGGAAGAAAGACAGATATTGAAAATGTAAGGGTAAAAATAGTAAGAGATTATCTGATATTCTATGAATTTTCAGCTTCTGAATTGATTATACTTTCAATCTGGGATGGAAGAAGAGAAAATAGGCGTGAATAATTACATTTACTTTTGTTTAAATAAAAAAGCTGCGAAAATTATTCGCAGCTTTTTTTATAACAGTCGTGAGCTTACTCCTTGATAAACTTCTGTACAATTACTTTGTCTTTCAAGAAAACTTTGAGAATATAATTTCCTTTAGAAAGTTCAGAAACAGGAATGGAGTTTCCTTTTACATTTGTTGAGCTGATAATTCTTCCTGCTGCATCATAGATTTCAGCTTTTATAATTTCATTTTTAGATTGAATATGTAAAATATCTCTTACCGGATTCGGATAAACAGCAATAATGGTGTTTTCCTTATCGTTTTCAGCTGTTGCCAATACATTTTGAATACTTGTTGTATATGTATTGGTAACAATCGGAGCGTTGTAGTCGAAATAGATTTTTGCTGTATTGCTGAAGCTATCCCCAGGATTTAAGGTAGATTTTGTTTTAATTTTAAACGAAACATATCCGTCATTATTCGCATCATCAAAAGGTAGTTGGATGTTTTCAAAGATAAATTCCACCGTATTCGGACTGGTAATTCTTGTTACAAAATTATGGCTTCCATTTAATGCAATCAGGGAAGAAATATCAAATTTAGTAATGTCAATTTCATCTTTCACCACAATATTCTTTGCATTTGCTGTTCCCGTATTTTCAAATCTGATCAGATAATGCACATAATCTCCAACCTGGGTTTGCGCAATGGTAGTTCCTTCAAGACAGGTCTTATCATTCGGGTCAAAAGAATTGACAACCGTTTGGTTCAACGTGAAGTTATTGTCAGCAGGTGTTTCATCAGCAGCTCCGTTGATTTGTGCTGTATAATGCAAAATATCACCTCCATTTAGTGGTGGAGTCTGTGTTGGGGTATTTAATTTCAGCGTTAAGGTAATTTCTTTGGTTTCAAAAGGAAGAAGATTCGTGAAACTCCAGTTCAATATACCGGTAGATTGAGAGCTTGGAGATGTCGTTGCAGACTGATAGACCATTCGGGTATGATCAAAATTAAAAGCTATATTTCCGGATTGTGTTCCTGTTCCTTTGTTTTTATAAAAGATTTTATATTGAGTAACAAATCCCGGAACTGCTGCCTGCATAGGAATAATAACAATTTCCATATCATTGTGGGTACCATTTGCTGTTAAACAAAAGTTCTGCGTATAAGGACTTACCTGTGTTGGGAAATTGGTAGTGAATGAAGGGGGCGTAATATTAAAATAAGAAGGATTCTCCAACACAGGAGAGATAGTATTAGTTCCGTATATCAGAGGGAAAGAATAAGATCCGAACGCATCTGAAATGGCCATGTTTTGCCCTAAAATATTGAATTTTTGAAAAGGTTTTATCATGTCATTAATGTCGCATCCATTTGTGTTCATGTCATATCTTGTTTTACCCTGAAGGATAAAATAAGAAGAGCCTCCTGGTGTGAAAGAACAATAAGAATTTACAACAGCATTGGGTTGATTATAGGATGCTAATTGCGATATTACATAGTTAGTTTCTATAGGGTCAGTGCATACATATTGCAGTTGTGGTGTATTTGAAAAGCCAATGCCAAGATAATTATGCTTTCCGTTTTTAAGATTTAAAGTCTGTAAAGTAAGATTATTATCAAGATCTGCAATATCCAGAATAGTCTGCTTTGATAAATCAATATTCGTAAGCGAATTATTCATTACCTGAATACCTTTTAAGCCTTTTGCCTGATCAAATGCAATATTGGTTATATGATTATTATTGGCATACAAATAACCTAAAATTGGATTATTATTAAGTGTTAATGTAGTAAGCTGATTATTGTAAATATAAAGCATTCCAATCAGAGGGCTTGAACTAAAGTCCAGACTTGTGATTTGGTTGTCGTTAGCAAGAAACATTACCAATCCGGTATAAGGGGTTACGTCGAAAGTCTGGAAAAGATTGAAGCTTATACTTAAATAGTTTACTAAAGAAGGATTAGGAATCGAAAGACTGCTTAGTTTATTACGGAATAATTCTAGTTTTTTCAACGCTGTATCTCCGGCAAAATTAATACTTGTCAGAAATTGGTTTTGACTAACATTTACTTCTTCCAGCGCAGGGAGGTTACTTAAATTTAAAGAAGTCATCGTTGAATTCTCCAATGATAATTTTGTAAGATTAGGAAGTCCGGAAATAGTAAACCCATTAATGTTGGAAACAGAAATTTCTTGTACTGAAGTGTTCTGAATATTTATAACGTTTCCTGCGCTGCCAAGTTGTGCGGTATTTATAGCATTGCAGTTTTCAATCGTTACGTTACCTACTGTTCCGCCTGAAAAAATTAATTTTTGAAGGTTAGTATAATTACTGAAAACCAGATTAGAGGATATATCAGGATTTGTTAGTTTTAGCTCAGTTAAATTTGGAAATTCAGTAAGTACTGATAAACCTGTTGTAATAGCATTTGAAAGATCAGATAGATTTATTTTATAAACCAGCGAAGCTTCTGATAGTTGAATCTGTCCATCATTATTTGTGTCCAGAGTAATAAAGTTTCCGTTAGAATCACTTGTTGCGCCGTAAGTAAACAATTTTGTTTTCAAATAGGTATCGACATTTAACGTCTGAGCCTGAAACTGTGCAAACAGAATCATCAAAATGATTAAGTAGATTTTTTTCATGGTTTAGTTTGTTATTTTTTTTATTCTTTTTATAGAATTGATTGCAAAAATAAACCATTAAGACAATATCTTAATGGTTTATTTAATATTATTTTGATTTTATTACTGTTTCTCAATCAGATCCAGAAACTGCTGCTCATCCAGAATCGTAATTGTTCCGATATCCTGAGCTTTTTTCAGTTTGCTTCCGGCTTTTTCACCTACTACAAGATAGTTGAGGTTTTTTGAAACTGCAGAAATATTTTTCCCACCATGCTTTTCTACCATTTCTTCTGCAGATTCTCTGGTGAATAATGACAATTTTCCGGTGAACAGGAAAGTTTTTCCTTCCAGAACATTGGATAGAACCTCATTGGTACCTTCTCCTTTTTCAAGCTGTACTCCGTAAGATTTCAATCGCTCGATCATCAACACGTTTTCAGAATTCTGGAAGAAATCAACAATACTCACTGCAATTTTAGCTCCTATGTCTTCTACCTGGCAAAGCTCTTCTACCGTAGCATTTTTCAATTCTTCAATCGTCGGGAAGTTTTTAACCAGTTTCTTGGCAACCGTTTCCCCTACATGCTTGATCCCGATTCCGTACAATACTTTCTCAAAAGGAATTTCTTTGGATTTTTCAATTCCTGTGACGATATTCTGTGCAGATTTTTCAGCCATTCTTTCCAACGGAAGAAGCTGTTCTTTTGTTAAAACATAGAAGTCAGCAGGATTTTCAATCAGTCTTTCTCTGTACAGCTGTTCAATAGTTTCACTTCCAAGATTATCAATATTCAAAGCTTTTCTGGAAACATAATGAATCATTCTTCCTACTACCTGTGGAGGGCAGTGAAGCTCGTTCGGGCAGAAATGGATGGCCTGATCTTCAATTTTTACTAGCTCGGTACCACATTCAGGACAATGTTTGATATATTCAATTTCTCTGCTTTCTTCCGTTCTTTTATCTGTGTTTACCCCTACGATTTTAGGAATAATTTCACCTCCTTTTTCTACGTACACGAAATCATGTTCATGAAGATCCAGCTTTTTGATGATATCTTCATTGTGCAGAGAAGCTCTTTTCACAATGGTTCCGGCCAGTAATACAGGTTTAAGGTTGGCAACAGGAGTAATAGCTCCGGTTCTTCCCACCTGATAAGAGACACTTTGAAGTTCTGTTTCTACTTTTTCTGCTTTAAATTTATAAGCCATTGCCCAACGGGGAGATTTCGCTGTATAACCAAGCTGTCTCTGCTGTTGTAGTGAATTCACTTTTAAAACAATTCCGTCAATTTCAAAAGGTAGATTATGGCGTTCTGTGTCCCAGAACGTGATAAACTCCTGTACCTCAGCCATTGTTTTACATAATTTGGCCTGCTGGGAGGTTTTGAAGCCCCAGCTCTGAGCTTTCTGAAGCAGTTCCCAATGGGTTTCCGCAGGAACTTCATCAGAAATAAACTGATACAATACAGAAGAAAGTCCGCGTTTTCTTACCTCAGCGCTGTCCTGCATTTTCAAACTTCCGCTGGCCGTATTTCTTGGATTCATGAAGGGATCAAGGCCTTCTTCCTCACGCAGTCTATTGATTTTGTCAAAGTTTTTTCTGGTCAGATAAATTTCACCACGCATAAAAAAATGAGCAGGGAAATCACCTTTTAAAGTCAGAGGAATATCTGAAATGGTTCTCACGTTTGGGGTAATCTCATCACCCTGGAAACCATCACCACGCGTAACCGCCTGAGACAGTTTTCCGTTTTCATAAAGAATAGAAATGGATGCACCGTCATACTTCAGCTCAGCAACAAATTCTACAGGATCTTCAATGGTTTTGATGATTCGTTTCTCCCAGTCTTCCAGATCGTCAAAATCATAGGAATTGTCCAGTGAATACATTCTGAATTTATGCTGAATTGTGGGGAAAACCTTGGTAACACCACCACCTACACGAACTGTAGGAGAATTTGCATCATAAAACTCTGGGTACCTGGCCTCCAGATCCTGTAGCTCCTCCAGAAGCATGTCAAATTCATAATCTGTAATGGTAGGAGTATCCAGTTGGTAGTAGTTTTCGTTATGCTGGTGAAGCTCTTTGCGGAGCTGTTCTATCTTTTGTTGAATATTTTCAGACATTGGGTTTCTATCTTTTGAGCAAAAATAACTAAAGTAATTGCATTTAAAAAATAACAGAATAAAATAGTATAGGAAAATTAAAAATGCTTAATATGTCTTAACCTACTGGTTTTACAGAAAATAAAACACGTGTTTAAAATAATTTAACATAACGTTCTGATTTAATTAAAAGAATGTTAAAGCTTTCTTAAACACCGCGCTCTTAAAGTCAAAATACCTTTGCACATCTGATTGAAAGAAACCTCTGAATGATCTATCATTGTGAAAATCAAAGAGGTTTCCGGGCTAACATCAAAAAATTAATAATATAGATCTTCGGAAGAAATGAAAAAAGTAAAGATTGTACTGGGATTATTGTTTTTAGGGCTTGGGACAATGGCTTATGCACAGACCACGCAGGCTTCTATTGTAGGGAAAGTTACCGGACCGGGAAGTACGGCTCAGGAAAAAGTGAAAGTAACGATCGTGAATGAGTCCACAGGATTCAGAACGGAAACGGAAACCAACTCAAAAGGGGAATATATTTTTAAAGAAATTCCTCTTGGCGGGCCTTACACGGTCATTGTCAATGATGATAAAAAAGAAGGTTATAATGTCAACTTCGGAGATCAGGTGACCGTGAATATGGATCTGGGGAACGAAAAGACTATTGAGGAAGTAAAAATTACAGGAAACCTTAAAAACAAGATCGGAAACCTGGGAGCAGCTACCGCAATTTCTGCGAAAAACATCAGCATGCTTCCGGTGAACGGACGAAACTTTACCAATCTTACGGAACTGTCTCCGTTAAGTGGAAAAGGAGGAAACCTTTCCGGTCAGCTTGGATCTTCCACCAACTTTACGATTGATGGGATGACCGCAAAAAATCCTACTTCTGCAGGATCAACAACGAGCCGAAGCGGTGCACCATTCTCCATCTCTATTGAAGCAGTACGTGAATTCAAAATCACTACCAACCAATATGATGTTACATTGGGAAGAAGTGGAGGAGGAACAGTAAGTGCTGTTACCAAATCAGGAACCAATAAATTTTCCGGAAGTGCCTGGGAATATTTAAGAACAAACTGGCTTTCCAGCCCTTATGATATCAGAGGAAACAAAAGAAATAATGATTTCTCCACTTCTCAGTTCGGATTTTCATTAGGCGGACCAATCATTAAAAATAAATTACACTTCTTCGTAGCATGGGATCATCAGTTGGATTCAAGACCTTTAGTGATTGCTGATATCAAATCTCCAGATGATGAGAAGAGATTCAATACGACAACACAGACTCTTAATCAGTTCCTGGATATTGCAAGAGCAAAATATGGAGTGGGAAGCAGCCCGCAATTCGGAACTTTTGATAAAGTGAGAAACTCTGATGCCGGTTTCTTACGTCTAGACTGGCAGATCAATGAAAAGAACTTATTAACCCTCAGAAATAACTTTACTTACGATCTTAACAAAAACGGATTAGGTGATAATACCAATATCAACTTTTTTGAGTCGTACGGAAATGACAAAAACCTTGATAACAGTTTATTATTGACCTTAAGATCAAATCTGAGACCTAACTTAACCAACGAATTAAAGGCGCAGTATCTTTATACTTTCCAGGACAGTTACCAGAACAATCAATTAGGAAAACCTGTACCGAGAGCTATTGTTGAAGGAGTCTCTTCCAGTGCGGGATCTACGAATATTCAGATCGGAGGGCATCGTTTTGCTCAGGAAAGCTTTAGAAATAATGTATTTCAGATCGTAGATAACCTATATTATAATACGGATAAGGTAAAATATACTTTCGGAGCAGACCTTATGTATACAACAGCAAAATCGGTATACGGAAGTGAGGTGAATGGAAGATTCCATTTCCAGGGAATGAGCAATTTTGAGGCCATGACACCTTACAGATTCTATAGAGAAGTTCCTTTGGTGGCCGATCCGTCTGTCAGATCAAATATCTGGAACATCGGTCTCTATGGGCAATTCCAGACCAAAGTAGCTAAAGGACTTGATTTAATGGCTGGTTTGAGGTTAGATTACGGTGGTTACCCGAAAGCAGAATTCAACCAGAAACTGTTTGATGAAATGGGAATCAGAACCGACAATCAGATCAAATCATTTGTCATCCAGCCAAGATTCCAGTTTGACTGGAACATCAATGAAGGAAATAAAGACTTCCTGAAGTTCGGTTCCGGAATTTTCTCTTCCGATATCAACAATTATATGATCATCAACAACCTTGTATTTGACGGAAAGCATCTGGCTACTGTGGATGTAACGGGTAAAGATGTTCCGTTCCCGGATTTCAACAGCTATAGAGATGATTACAATACGGTTCCGTCACTTTCTCAGAAGCAGATTCCAACGATCAACTATACCGGTAAGGATGCAAAGATCCCGATCGTTTATAAAGCGAATATCTCTTATACCCACTTCTTCAATGAAAGGTTCAGAGCAGGAATTGCAGGATATATGGCTTTGGGTAGAAATAACTACTATTACTACGACAGAAACATGGTGGCCAATCCTTTCTTTACACTAGCTAACGAAGGTGGTAGAGGTGTATTTATTCCTACAGGGGCTATTACCAATAATGCCAATAACAGTGTAAGTTTCGACTGGAAACAGGGAAGAATCAATAATGATTTCGGAAGAGTACTTGAATTGGTGAGCGATGGTAAAGTAAACCAGTTCTCATTCGTAATCGATACAAGTTACCGTTACTGGAAAGATGGAGAAATCACCGCAAGTTATACATGGTCTGATATTAAAGACAATACTTCCTATAACGGAAACGTAGCGAACTCTGCAACATTGTCTACGATGATTCAGAGTGATCCGAGAGATTTAAGAATGACGTATTCAGACAACCAGTTCCGTAATAAAGTCGTTATTTATGGTAACTCGCCTACGATTGCAGGCTTCACATTGGGAATCAGGTATTCAGGAATCGGAGGAACCCGTTTCTCTGCAACAACAGGAGGAAATATCAACGGAGACTTCGTAGATTCCAATGATCTTGCTTTTATCTTCCCGAATCTTACCCAATCTATTTTGGATGATCCACAGGTAGGACAGGCTCTGAAAGATTATATCACTGAATATAACGGAAAAATTGCAGAACGTAATGGTGGTAAAAATGGTTTCTATGGAGTCTGGGACGTTCGTGTAGCGAAAAAAATTAAATTCGATAAAGTGGGAGCTTTCGAACTTTCCGTAGATATTTTCAATGTAGCCAACCTTCTGAACAAAGAATGGGGGGTAAACAAATCATACGGAAATACTTCTCTGTATAAAGTGACGAAGTTTAATAAAGATACGATGCAGTACGAATACACCAAAAACGTAAGTGGAGGCGGTTTGGTTCCTCTGACAGGAAATCCTTACCAGATCCAGATCGGTGCAAAATACAGTTTCTAACTTTTACCTTTCTTAACCACTGAAGACATAAAAGAAATTGAGCCGGCTATGGTAAATCTCACTTAGCTTTAATCAGTAAATCTTTTATGTCTTTTGGTTTTTATTTTGTAATAACTACCTTTATCAGGAAGTTTCACGACTTTATTTTAATAATTTAAAATTATATTATGAAAAATTTTATCTTAGGGTTAGCAGTTTTAAGTACAGTTATGATGAAAGCACAAACCCAGATTATTGCCCATAGAGGATATTTCCAGGCTGAGCCTCCAACAACAGAGAATTCAATTCAGTCATTGGAAAATGCCCAGAAATTAAAAATATATGGGTCGGAATTTGATGTAAGAATGACAAAAGATGGTGTATTGGTGATCAATCATGATGAACACCATGGTAAAATGGAAATTTCAGAAACTCCTTTCAAAGAACTGGAAGCCTTGAAATTATCCAACGGAGAAAAATTCCCGACCTTAAAAGATTATTTAAAACAGGGAAAAAAAGACAAATCTCTGAAGCTGATCGTTGAGATCAAGCCAGCGAAAACTCCGGAAATAGAAAATGAAATTACAGAGAAAACGATCAAAATGATTAAAGATATGAAGCTGGAATCTCAAAGTGAATTTATTTCTTTCAGTCTTAATATCTGCAAAGAGATCAAAAAACTGGCTCCGTCTTTTAAAGTTCAGTATCTGAACGGTGAACTGTCTCCTGAGCAGATCAAAAAAGAAGGATTAGACGGAATGGATTACCACTACAGTGTCTTCCAGAAAAACCCAACATGGATTGCTGATGCAAAAGCATTAGGGTTAATTACCAATTCATGGACCGTAAATGACGTTGCTGTTTACGAAGAATTGAAAAAACAAGGGATAGGATTCGTAACAACAAATATTCCTGATCAGTTGAAGAATAAATAGATTTAAAATCTTCAGAAATATAACAACTGAAGGACCACCTCCGGAGGAGTGTCAAAAATCAAAGAATTTTTGACGGGGGTGGGCAAACGGAATTTTTTAACCATCTCCACAAATAACCAATAATTTATACAGTCTGCCCATTATCAAGAGGCAGACTGTTTCTTTTTAGCAGTTAAGCCCCTTTTTTAATAATAAATGATATAAACAGATGTTTGGGTTTGTTTTTAATATGCTGTAAGTCATACTTTTATGTATTTCATGTGGTATTATCTCAAAGCAAGACAATAAAGATACATAAATGCATCTTTACCACCGTATTAAAAATACTTAATTGCTTAAGTGTTTGTTTATTAGTTGTTTAAATAGTTTTGTTAAGACTTGATTAATATATGGTTTAATGAATTTTTAAGAAACGTTAAAGTCATGTTAAGATCATCCTGGTAATGTCGTTCTAATTTTGCGCAAACAAAAAGGAAATGCGTAAAGAGACACAAAAACTGTTGGTTTTGTCGCTGTTAGGATTGGTCAGCGTCAATCTGGCAGCTCAGCAGAAAGCTAAAAAGGACACCATTAAAGGAATTGATGAAGTAGTTGTAACTGCTTTGGGAATCAAGAGGCACGACAGAGCTTTAGGGTATGTTGCCGAAAAAGTAGATGCCAAAACATTTGAAGAAACCCAGAACAACAACTGGGCGCAATCCATGGAAGGGAAGGTGGCAGGCCTTAAAATCCAGACTGCCGGAGCAGGGCCGTTGGGAACTTCCAGAATTACTCTGAGAGGGGAAAAATCTATTATGATGGATCACAACTACGCTCTGATTGTTGTGGATGGAGTGCCATTGGGGAATTCTACCACAGGTTCCGGTACGGCTGCGTATGGAGCAGGTTCCGGCGGCGATGTTCCCATCGATCTTGGAAATGGATTGAACAGCATCAATCCTGATGATATTGAATCCGTAACGGTATTGAAAGGAGCTTCTGCAGCCGCATTATACGGATCACGCGCTGCCAATGGAGCCTTAATGATCACCACAAAATCCGGCAAAACTAAAAACGGAAAACTGAGAGTCACTTTTAACTCTTCCTCAAGCTTTGATTCCGTCTTGAAATGGCCGGACTGGCAATACGAATACGGACAAGGAACACTGGCCACCAATACAGCAGGAAATTTTTACTACTCTTATGGCCTTTCTCCTGATGGACCAAGTACCGGAGGAACCAGTAGTGCTTTTGGTCCTAAATTCGCCGGACAGTATTATTTCCAATACGATCCTAATGTGATGGGACAGAGCAAGGAAAGACAATTATGGAGACCTTATGAAAATAATATTAAAGGTTTCTGGAGAACAGGTTCTACTTACTCTAACAGTATCTCGGTAGAAAGCTCCAATGAGAAAACCAGCTTCAGATCTTCACTTACCTATCTTAATAACGAATGGATGATGCCAAATACAGGCTTCGACAGATTCAATTTTGCTTTGTCATTTGCCCATCAGCTTACCCAAAAATTAAAAATATCAACAAAATTTGCTTATAACACTACTACCAGTGACAACCTTCCTGCGACGGGATACAACAATCAGTCGATCTCTTACTTCATGATCTTCCAGAATCCCAATGTGGATCTGGAGTGGTATAAACCGATCTGGAAGCCGGGGCAGGAACAGGTTGATCAGATCCATCCGTTCAGTTCTTATATAGACAATCCTTATATGATTGCTTACGAAATGCTGAATGGAGTCAGAAAGAAGACGATTACAGGAAATATTACGGCAGATTATCAGTTTAATAAAAATTTTAGTATAATGCTGAGGTCAGGGATTGAAATCCTGAATGAAAAAAGAACGACCAAAAGACCATGGAGTTCTGCCAATTACCTGAAAGGTTTCTATAGAGAGCAGTTTATCAAAAACCAGGAATATAATAATGATCTTTTATTTTCTTATAAAGCAGACTGGAATAAATTCAGTATTTCAGCGTCAGCAGGGGGAAGCATCCGTTATAATGAATACCTGCTTAATGATTATCAGGCCATCGGACTGAAAACAGCAGGGGAATACAGCCTTACCAATGCACTTTCTATTCCGGTTAAATATCCGGCACCAAGAGATAAACATGTAGACAGTGTTTACGGTTTGCTTACCCTGGGATATGACAATAAAATATTTGTGGACGTTACCGGAAGAAACGACTGGAGCTCTACGCTTCCGAAGCAAAACAGATCATTCTTTTATCCTTCGGTGAGTACCAGTTTCATTTTATCAGATATTTTTAATCTGAAAAGCAATAATCTGAACTTATGGAAACTGAGAGCTTCATGGGCAAAAGTAGGGATTGACAGTGATCCTTATCTTTTGGACAATTATTATACAGCAAGCAACATTACAGGAAGTGTAGTAGCACCTACCACTTTTAATAATCCTACCCTTAAACCTGAGAAAAATACCAATATAGAAGCCGGTATGGATTTCAGCCTTTTCAAAAACAGATTGAACCTGAATCTTACTGCCTATCAGAATTTCAGTGAAAACCAGATCATCCCTGTATCGTTACCTACCGAAGCAGGATATTCCAAAAGGATCATTAATGCGGGAAAAATCCGAAACAGAGGTCTTGAACTTTCTGCCGATATCTTAGTTGTAAAAGGCAAAGATTTCTCATGGAAAGTAGGTGGAAACTGGTCTACGAACGAAAACAGAGTGATGACCTTACCTGAAGGCTTTGATGGCATTGTTTCCAACGTAGGAGATGTAGTATTCTATAAAATGGAAGTAGGTGGTTCACTGGGAGATATGTATGGATTTAAATTATTAAGAAACCCGGACGGAAAAGTAATTTACGGAGACAACGGGCTTCCTGCAAGACCCGCAGATATTGAAAAAGTAGGAAATGCGTTCCCGAAATGGAGAGCCGGTCTTCAGAATGATTTCAAAATCAAAAACTTTACGATCAGTTTCTCATTTGACGGTCAGTATGGTGGTATTGCATATTCCCAGTCACATCATAAAATGTCTGAACAAGGTAAGCTGAAATCGACCCTTCCGGGAAGAGACAACCCTGGCGGAATAATTGTAGGAGACGGAGTAGTTCAGAACCCTGATGGCTCCTTCAGTCCCAACACAAAAGGAGTACTGGTATCTTCTTATTACGGAGATTATTACAGGAGAGCCAATGTGGAGACCAACAGCTTCAGTACGGACTTTATTAAACTGAGAGACGCAAGAATTGCTTATTCCTTCCCGAAAGAAACCATAAAATCTATAGGTCTGGATGACCTTACCATTGCCATTTTCGGAAAGAACTTATGGATGTGGACCAAGTTCCCGATGTTTGACCCTGAAGTGGCTACACTGGACAATGCAACCATCACTCCGGGAGTGGAAATGGGACAGCTTCCGACAGCAAGAACAGTTGGTTTTCAGTTAAATCTTAAATTCTAAAATTTTAAAAATGAAAAAAATAATCATACATCTGACATTGGCAGTTTCTGTTTTCATGCTTCAATCCTGTGACAGAACCTTTGATGAAATGAATACAGATACCAGTAAAGTTAAAGACCCTTCAGTTGGCAGCCTTCTCGCTCCGATCCAGTATGAAATGGGAAGTTATGGCTATAACAGGGCAGATGATTTTACATTTGATATCATGCAGATCGCTTTAGATTTTCCCAATGAAGGAAATTCCTACAGCAGATATTATATGGATGAAAAAAGTGGTAACGGATACTGGAATACTTCTTACAGATGGCTTAAGCAGGTAAGCGATCTTAGAAAATATGCAACAAAAGAACAGAATAATAATTATCTGGCTATTTCAATGGTCCTGAACGCATGGATTGCTTCCAATCTTACTGATGCTTTTGGGGATATCCCTTTATCTGAAGCATTAAGAGTTGAAGAAAATATTTTAAAACCAAAATATGATAAGCAGAAAGATGTCTATATCCAGCTGTTAAATGACCTGAAAACAGCCAACTCGTTATTCAATACCAATCAGGCATTAACGGAAACAGATCTGTTTTATAACGCCAATACAAATAGTCAGACCGGAATTTTAGGATGGAAAAAATTCTGTAACTCTCTATCATTAAGGTTACTGACCAGAATTCTAAGCCGGAACGGAGAAGTGAATGTGTATGAAAGAATTCAGGAAATTATCAATAATCCGGCACAATACCCAATTTTCCAGAACAATACAGACAGCGCAGTTCTGCCACTTTCCGGAATATCTCCTTACTTACCGCCGATCGCCCGTCCACAGGATTTTACAGCGTACAGGGCAGCAGGTGAATTCTTTGTTAATGCGATGAAAGATAACAATGATCCAAGGATGAGCATGTTTTTTACGAAAGCTAAAGCAACATCAGGAGAAGACCTTGGTTATAAAGGAGCTCCATCAGGATATGCTTTGGGAACCTCTTTCAACTATCAGCCTTCCAACCTGAACCAGAACCTGGCGAAAGCCCCTTTAAAGATTTTAATCATGACCTATTCTGAAGTACAGTTTATCCTGGCAGAATTAGTCAATAAAGGAATCATCGCAGGAAATCAGCAGACCTATTACGAAACCGGGGTGAAATCTATTATTGAACAGTGGGGAGCAACAGTTCCTGCCAATTACTTCAGTAATCCTAAAGTGGCGTATGACGGGTCTCTGGAAAAAATTATGCTTCAGAAATACATTTCCCTGTTTTTTGTTGATCATCAGCAATGGTATGAGTACAGACGTACCAAACTTCCGGCACTTCCAAATAACGGCGGACTTCAGAACGGCGGACAGATGCCTGTGAGATTCATGTATCCTACCGCTACAAAAGTGATGAATGCTGATAACTATAATGCAGCCGTACAATCCATGGGTGGAGACAATATCAATGTGAAAATGTGGTGGAATAAATAATTGGGATTTAAAGTTTAAAATAA
The DNA here is from genome assembly GCF_020733145.1 of Chryseobacterium sp. X308. Classification (NCBI taxonomy): domain Bacteria; kingdom Pseudomonadati; phylum Bacteroidota; class Flavobacteriia; order Flavobacteriales; family Weeksellaceae; genus Chryseobacterium; species Chryseobacterium sp. X308. Next base: position 7,270 of record NZ_JAJFZH010000032.1, on the reverse strand, counting down.
TTTAAAAATTTAAAAAAATGAGTATCAATATAAAATACATCATGCCTTGCATGCTGGTTTCAGCAATGGCCTTCTCACAAGCCTCTGTTGCCGGATATGTATTCGAAGACAGTAACAAAAATCAAAAGAAAGAAAACCGCGAAAAAGGAATTGAAGGAGTAGCCGTTTCTAATGGTGTTCAGGTAGTTCTTACCGATAAAAACGGAAGATACAGCCTGCCGGTTCAGGAAGATCAGACTGTTTTTGTCATCAAACCTTCAGGATATCAGACAGCTTTAAATACAAACAATCTTCCACAGTTTTATTATCATTATAAACCCAATGGATCCCCTGCAGATTTTAAATATAAAGGAGTAGCGCCCACAGGAGACCTTCCCAAAGAACTGAACTTCCCGCTTTATAAGCAAAACGAAAACAAAAATTTTGACATCCTTGTTTTCGGTGATCCGCAGCCTTACACAGAAAAAGAACTGGACTACTTCAAAAGAGGAATCGTAAACGAAGTGAAAAATACTAAGAAAAATGCAGTACTGGGAATCAGTCTGGGAGATTTGGTAGGTGATAATCTAAGCCTTCAGAAACCTTATGCAGACGTTATGAAAGAAGTTGGATTGCCTTGGTATAATGTGATGGGAAATCATGATATGAATTATGATGCAAAAGAAGACAAGCTTTCCGATGAAACATTTGAATCGAACTTTGGTCCGGCCAATTACGCTTTCAACTATGGTAATGTACACTTTATTATTTTGGATGATATTCTTTATCCGGATCCGAGAGATGGCAAAGGATACTGGGGCGGATTCCGTGAAGACCAGCTTCAGTTTATTGAAAACGATCTGAAACTGGTTGATAAGAATAAACTGATTGTCATTTCTTTCCATATTCCATTGGAACATAATAATGAAGACAACTTCAGAAATGCGGACCGTCAGAAGTTATTTGATTTCTTAAATCCTTTCCGGAATGTATTGCTTTTATCAGCACATACCCATATCCAGCAGCAGATTTTCTACGGCAAAAAAGCAGGCTGGAACGGAATCAAAGAATTACACGAATATAATGTTGGAACTACCTGCGGCGACTGGTATTCAGGAACACCGGATGATGCCGGACTTCCTACCTCAACCATGAGAGACGGAACCGCGAAAGGATATTCTTTCATCAGCTTTACAGACAATCAGTATAAAGTAAAATACAGAACTGCCGGAAAACCGGAAGACTATCAGATCAAATTATATGTTCCGAAAGTGATTTCTTCGTCAAGAACTTCAGCAAAAGTGCTGGCCAATTTCTTCATGGGAAGCAAAAAAGACAAAGTAGAATACAGAATAGACGGTGGAAAATGGGAAGAAATGACATATGATGAAACCATCGACCCGAATTTTGCTCTTTCTGTTTTCAAATGGGATTCTACAGAGAAAATTCTTCCGGGAAGAAGACCTTCTAATCCTGAAATGTCAAAGCATATCTGGGAAGCGGATTTTCCTAAGAAATTAGCATTAGGAAAACACAAAGTTGAGGTGAAAGCTGTCGATATGTATGGGAATGAATTCTCAGCTTCAGAAGAATTTGAAGTTCAGAACGCCATCCAGATTCCTTAAGCTTTTTTTTACTATACCTTTTTTTAGATTTTGAAACCGGTTCTTATGAGCCGGTTTTAATGTTTAATGAAGCATAGATAAACCACAAAAATCACAAAAGTTTTTAAAAACACAATTTTTTTAAGCTATAATTTTAAGTTTAATGAAGTACACTTAGATTTTATATAAAAAATATATGTTTTCATTTTATGTGAACTTTTATGAAGAGTGATTACAACTTTAAATTTCTCAATGTTAATCATCTTTTGTGGCTTTTGTGGTTAAATAAAATATAAGTTAAATCTATGCTTTCAATGCTTCGTAAAAATGTTCTTTCGTAACTTTGTAGTAAGAAAAGTATCATTACTATGAATATAAACGGAAAAAATGCCATTGTAACAGGTGGCGGAAGAGGATTAGGAAAAGCTGTAGCATTAGCTTTAGCCAATGAAGGAGTAAACGTTGCCATTACAGGAAGAAACGAAGAGAACCTTAAAATGACGGTTGAAGAAATCAAAAAAACAGGAGTACATTCAGCATATGCCGTATTTTCTGTAGACAATGAAATTCAGGTAAAAGCTGGAATAGAATCTTTAGCAGAGCAGTTGGGAGGAATTGATATTCTGATCAATAATGCGGGAATCGGAGACTTTGGTTCTATCGAAGAAATGCCTTCTGAAACATGGGAACAGGTGATTAAAACCAATCTTTTCGGGGTGTACTATGCAGCTAAGGCAGCTTATCCATTTATGAAAGCTAAAGGAGAAGGTGATATCGTGAACGTAGCCTCTACTGCAGGTCTGAAAGGAGGCCCGAATATGTCTGCATACGCCGCTTCAAAAGCAGCCGTAGTATCTCTTTCTCAATCCATGATGGCAGAATGGAGAAAACAAAATATCCGTGTCATTACGCTGACTCCAAGTACTATTGCTTCTGATATGAGCATCCAGGGCGGTCTTACAGATGGAAATCCTGATAAAGTATTACAACCGGAAGATTTTGCAGAATGGGTAAGAGATATCCTGAAAATGAACAGAAGAGCACTCATCGCAAACGGTTCTATTTTCTCTACGAATCCTTAAGAGATTTAAAAATTTAAAGTTCAGAGTTTAATGTTTAAAGTCTAAAGCTGTTAACAAGAATTCTTCTCATGAACAATAAAATTCAATAGGAGCGGGCTTTAGCCCGCTTTATTTTTTATGTTTCTATTTAAATTTTAGCCAAAACTTAGAATCTTTCGCATTTCAAAAAATCTACATAGCCTTTAGGATAGAAAAAATAAGTTTTGGCTGAAGCCAATGGAATTTGTCATGATTTTTAAGATGGGCTAAAGCCCATCCCTATTGAATATATTATACGCAATCATCTGTGGCATCAGTGCGATCCGTGGGATAAAAATTTCACAAATAAACCTACCCATCTTATTCCATCAATAAAATGGGCTTTCATCCACTCAAAAAAACATAAAAATCCCCGGTTTCAGCCAAAAATGGCTCCATCATTTTTTTAACAGTAATAACATTAGTATTTTTGCAGAAATTATTCACATGCAAAATTATTTAGAATTCAATTTCAAGATTTCTCCATTGCAACCCTGGAATGAGATATTAATGGCAGAACTTATAGAAATAGGTTTCGACAGCTTTACAGAAGAAATTGACGGAATTTTAGGATATATCCAGACAGATTTGTTTCACGAAGATCAGCTGAAAGCCCTTCCGATCTTTGAAAACGAAAACGTAAAAATCGAATATTCTTTCGAAGAAATGCCGAATATCAATTGGAACGAAGAATGGGAAAAGAATTTTTCTCCAATTAATATCGATGATAAAGTATTGATCAGAGCAGAGTTCCATGAATCTGTACCGGGAATGCATGAAATTATCATTCAGCCTAAAATGTCTTTCGGAACGGGGCATCACCCTACAACCCATTTGATGATCCAGCAAATGATGGATATTGATTTCAAGGGTAAAAAAGTATTGGATATGGGATGCGGAACTTCCGTATTAGCCATTTATGCAAAACAGCAGGGCGCCGGAGATACCAAAGCTATTGATATTGATGAATGGTCAGTAGAAAACTCAAAAGAAAATGCAGTAAGAAACAATGTAGAACTGGATATTGAACAGGGAACTGCAGAAAACCTGGGCAAAGAGAATTACGATATCATTTTAGCCAATATCAACAGAAATATCTTGATTTCAGATATCCCAACCTATGTTTCAGTATTGAATGACGGTGGAAAATTATTACTTTCAGGCCTTTGCTTCTTTGATGTAGATGATATTCTGGAAGTATGTAAAGAGAGCGGACTAGAGCTTAAAAGGAAGTTGCAGCGTGAAGAATGGGTAAGTCTTCTGCTTGAAAAATAACACACAAAAAAAACAAAATACGAATATGAAAACTCTATGGACAGCTTTACTTTTACTGATGCTGCAGTTTTTTACAGCTCAGGAAAATGAAGTATATGCAGATGGTATCTTTGGTTTCGAAGAAAATAAAGCACAGAAGATCTTTACAGATTGGACCCGTGTAAGACTGGATCCGGGAGTGAATGCCAGAATTGTAGATTCACTTCAGACCAATCAGCAGATAATGATTCTTAAAAAAGAAGAAGGCGTTCTGAAATTGGGAGAAAGAGCTGCCAACTGGTATAAAATCTCCTATCAGAAAGGAGAAAATACAATGGAAGGATATATCTGGGGTGGTAATCTATGTGTAGGATACCGCAATAAAAACGGGTACGATTTCCTTTTTGGGCTTTCCAAAACAATTGACAGGAAGAACAAAGAATTCAATGAGACTGAAAAGCAGAATATTGCCGGAATCAAAGTAATGGAAGGAAGTACACTTATGGATGAGGTATATTTTGATACAGGAAAAGGAGAGGAGCTTAGTTTCGGATCTTTCAATATAGAAAGCAGCCACAAGCTTCAAAATGTAGAATTTACTCTTAAAGCTTCAGTTTCCGGAGAAGCGTGTGGAATAGCCGGCTATGATCAGTACGTTCTTTTTAAAGATAAAAAACTTATTGCTCTTCCGCAATTAATGAATGTAGGGGATGCCGGTGCTTTTTATCACAGTGAAGAATATATTTTTCCAAATGATAAAGGAGGAATTCCCAATGCATTTATCTTAAAAGTGGAAGATATGGAAGTAGATGAGAAAGACAGAGAGAAGAAAAAACATTCTTCCAAAACTTACCTTTGGAATGGAAATACATACAGACTGAAATAAAATCAGAATGGAAACAATAAAAATCCCTCAATTACGGTTGAGGGATTTTTAGTATAATGTCATGATGAAACCCATTTGCAGATAACCACCATCGTTTTCATTAAAATTATTCAGTTTCAGCTATTGATTTGATAGATTGATAGAGATCACTTTCTGCATCAAGGTATAATTTTTTGCGTAAACGGTATTTCTTTGTTTGTACAGATCTGTGCTCCATTGAAGAATATTGTGCAATTTCTTTTGAAGAGAATCCTAACCATATCATAGCACAGAAAGATAGATCGGAATGAGAAAGACGAGGGTTGATTTTTAAAAGCTGCTGGCAGACTTCAGGATAAGTTTTCTGAAATAATGATAAAAAGCCAACACTGTTTTTTTTTGCCAGCTGGATGATCTGCTCATGATTTTCACTGAGCTTTCTTTTTAGAATTTTTGTTTCTTCTTCCTGCTGAAGAATGATTTGTTTGCTTTCTACAAGCTTTTTTTTCTTTCTTTTAATCTGCTGATAAAAATAAAGAGACAATACAGTAACAATTACCAATGAGATCCCTCCATACCATAAAGCTGCTTGATTTTTAGCTTTCATTTTTTCTTCCTCATCTTCTTCAGTTATTTTGTTGAAAGATAATGTGATAGCACTGCTTAGGTTATCGTCTATACTATCATTTAGTGAGGATGCTTTGTTTAAATACTCGACTTCTTTGTCAGTTCTTTTTAGTGCTTTGTACACTGAGGCAAGCGATCTGTAATCATTTAAAACCAGCTGAGGTCGGTCGACTTCTTTTGCCAGTTTAACAGATTGGGTAAAAGCATCAATAGCCTCGTTATTTTTTTTCTGTACCTGCATAAAGATACCATAATCATATAAGGTTACTGCTCTTTGGTACTTATTATGCTTAAACCTTTTGGTGTCTAGCAGGTCAAAGGCTTTTTTAAAATAAGAGTTGGCTGAATCTAAATTCCACTTGTATATTGTATAATGCCTCGCTATATGGGCTATATCTAAAGGATTGGGATCTATTTTCATAGCTTTATGGAGATAGACGAGTGATGAATCATGCTGTTTAATTCCGTCGAAATAGACCGATCGGGTTGAATAGACATACCGTAAGAAAAAACGGCAGTCCTGATTATCTTTTTTTAATCTTAAAGCATATTTCATGGCTTTTAAATTATAATCTAAAGCCATTTTGGGGAGATTCATTCTGTTGTAGACTTGTGAATATTCCTGGATGATTTTACCCGTAAGAAAGTCGTCATTAATCTTTTTTGATTTTTCCTCGGCATAATTCAGGTATTCTATGGCCTTTTTAAATTCTCCTATCAGCCAGAGACGATTCGCAATATTGGCATAACCCCAGGCTTCTCCTTTAGGATATTTATTCTGAATGGCTGATTTTATAATTTTTTGATTCCAGATGATAAGATCCTTGTTAGACAATCTCGTTCTGAGTTCTTCATTGGTTTTTATAAGTAAAGTATCTATTTGCTGTACATTATAGTTCTGTGCAAACAGTTTTGAACAACAAAATGTAAAAATCAGGCAATAGATTATTCTATTAAAGTTTTTCAATGTCTTCATGGCCATAGAATAAATACTGTATTAGAGTTAATACAAGAATTAAATATGATGCAAGACAAAATTGAATTCATTATGATACAGACTGCAGTTTATTAATTCTTGTCATTAAGTATAATGCCGGTTATAAAAAAACGGGTGGGATTATTAATCCCACCTGTAGGCATCATAAAGGTTTTTTGATCTACTTTGTGTTTTAGAATCGATAACTTGTCTGCAATTTCAAAAAAAAAAACAATCGGGAAGAATAATAGAATACATCATATATACATCATTTTATTTTTGCGCTATCTTCAAGGTTGTTTATCATGTTGTATGCATGATGTATATTCATAGTGTGTGAGTACTGTATATGGGCTTTGTTATGTTGTGGCTGCTGTGTTTGCTTTTGCGTAAGGGATGTGATCAAGAAATAGAAAATAATTTATTAATAAGGGTGAGTCATTCTTTCCCTGTGTTTTTCACTAAAAATTAACACTGCAAATCCTACTTTACAATAGATATAAATAGATCTACTGCTGAAAAATGAACATTATATCAAATACATCAGATATCAGATAGGATTACAATGAGATGTTTTATACAAACTATGCATTGATTTTTTTCAAAAGGAAGAATAAGTTATCCGGGTAATAAACTTGTTATTTTCAATACATAATGATGAAATCGGGATGTCCTGTTTCTTTTTTTTCGTTTGTAATAATTGTGGGTATTAAAACAAAAAAGACTCATTGTTTCCAATAAGTCTTTAAGTGAGCGCGAAAGGATTCGAACCTTTGACCGTCTGCTTAGAAGGCAGATGCTCTATCCAGCTGAGCTACGCACCCTAAATTTTTTTAAGTCGGGGCGGCAGGATTCGAACCTGCGA
>NZ_JAJFZH010000031.1:0-33522 GCF_020733145.1 Chryseobacterium sp. X308 | reverse complement strand
CTTTAAATTCTGTTCAAACTCTAAAAGGAATAAAGAAGTGAGGACATTTCTAAAGCACAATATACTTCCTGAGTTATTTAGCCAAAACTGTTCTCTCACCCCTTTTGCTTTGTATGTAAATTTATTCTTTTGCAAACATAGGAGCCAAAACTTAATTTTAAATTTCGGCTAAAGCCAATCATATTACGCACAAAAGAAAACGGGCTTCCTTCGACTAAGTTCAGGATTATAGCCCGTTCCTATTGATATTGAGATTCTTCACTCCATTGCATTTCACTCAGAATGACAGTTTTCCTTACAAATATCAGTTAAGATTCTACCACCATCGCTCCATCCTTCAAAATTAAATACTCCTGTCCTACTTCCTCTGATACGTTTATCAAATCCTGCTCGTCAAAAACCTGAGGAATATAGCATTTTTCATGAGCAAACAATCCGTAATGGATAGGCACTAGTTTTCTAGCGTGCAGAAGGTGGGCTGCAGCAAAGGCTTCTTTCAGATTGAGGGAAGCGGGAACCGGACTGTATTCTAATCCAATGATCTCGAAATTTACTATTACTCCGTTTACGGGTAAGAAAGCGTAATCTATATTGGGGTTTTCTTTCCCGAGCTTCCAGAACTGGTTGTGCCAGATGGTATCTCCACCATGAAAGATTTTAGTATCACCATCATCTACAATCCAGGAAGACTGTATTTCTCCTACGCCATCCATGGCAAATACAGGTTTGAAGGTGATATTGTTTTCTGTGAAGTTTTCATCAAGATCCAGAACGATTATTTCAACATCAGGTACAAGTTTTCTTACAATAGGCTCCAGTCCTGCGTAGATGACCAGTTTTCCGTCTTTCTTTAAACATTTCCGGATCACTCCTTTATCAAAATGATCAAGGTGCATATGCGTAAACAGGATATAATCTGCCTGTACATGGTCTGAAAATTCTATGAGATTTTCTACAGCATCTCCCAAAACAGGTTTGTAATAAGAGAAATCTTCTACTGCATCTATTAAGATGGTTTTGTTGTGAGAAGTAATGCGAATGCCTGCCCAGTTTAATTTTTGTATTTCCATATTCTTTTTCCAGCAAAGGAAGAAACTTACGGAAGGCCAGTCAATAAACAAAAGATAATAAATGAGGGTGTTTTGAGGATGGGAGCTGGGGGATGGAAGATGGAAGTTGATTCTTTCTCTACAGTTTCTATTGTAAATTCTTTGAATTAATAGAATTTTATAAACGCAAAGTTTTTAATTTATTAACTGCAGATTCTAAGAGGGCAAAGAAGGCGGCAAAGCCGTTGTCTAAGCTAATGGTAAGAGCACGCTTCATCAAATCGATTGAAAATCGATTCATCCTTTGCTCACTAATAATGTGGATTTAAAATTGAAACTTTGCGTTAAAAAAAATCAGCAAGATAATATTAGTAAGTTCTTTTATTATCTTCAAATTTCCAGCATCTTACAAAATTCTTTTTCTGATTCTGCTTAAAGAGATAGGTGTAATGCCAATATAGGAGGCAAGGTATTTCAGAGGAATATTTTGAATGTAATGGGGTTTGTTCTTCAGCAGGTATTCATAAAGGTCCTGCGGAGTGTTTTTCAGCAGAAGCATTTCCCTTTTCATTGCAGCGTTGAGCTTTCTGCTCAGATAGTAGTTCTGTACGAAACGGCAGTGTGGATTGACAGCGAACAGATTTTTCACCTCATCCAGAGTGATTTCCCATGCCAGCCCTCTGTTGATAGACTCGTAAACGGCATCGGAACTTTTTTCTTCAACAGTAAAAATATCACCTGGAAAGTAGAATTCTGCACAGATCTCGGTATCGATATCTGAGGTACTGTTGATGTAGTATTTACGGACAAGCCCATCTTCTACAAGATAGGCTTTGTTGTCCATAAATATATTTTTCTTTGAAAATTCAACCTCAGCAAACTTCTCCCATACAGGATCACTATCCTCTACGTTCAGGTGTGAAAACAGTTTTTTGTTGATCGTTGCCAATGTTGAATATTATAGTTTACAGTAAATTTTCGTCTACAAGGTTCGGAAGTGTTACTTTTAAGTTTGGTTCTGCTTCCATCGCTCTTTTAATGGCGAAAACAGCGCCTTCATTTCTTGCCCAGCTTCTTCTTGAGATTCCGTTGTTTACATCCCAGAAAAGCATAGACTTCAGTCTTCTGTCGGCATCATCACTTCCGTCAAGAAGCATTCCGAAACCTCCGTTGATCACTTCTCCCCAGCCTACTCCGCCTCCATTGTGAATAGAAACCCAGGTCGCTCCACGGAAGCTGTCCCCAATCACGTTGTGAATAGCCATATCTGCTGTAAATCTTGATCCGTCATAGATATTGGAAGTCTCTCTGTAAGGAGAATCTGTTCCTGAAACATCGTGATGATCTCTACCCAATACAACTGGCCCTATTTCCCCATTTTTAATAGCTTTATTGAAAGCTTCAGCAATTTTCATTCTTCCTTCTGCGTCTGCATAAAGGATTCTTGCCTGAGAGCCTACCACCAGTTTGTTTTCCTGTGCTCCTTTGATCCACTGGATATTGTCTTTCATCTGCTGCTGGATCTCTTCAGGAGAGTTCTTAACCATTTCTTCTAATACTGCACAGGCAATATCATCCGTTTTCTGAAGATCTTCCGGATTTCCACTGGAACATACCCAACGGAACGGTCCGAAACCATAATCGAAACACATAGGTCCCATGATGTCCTGTACATAGCTCGGATATTTGAATTCTCTTCCTAATGTCGGGTTTTCTGCCATTACATCAGCTCCCGCTCTGGAAGCTTCCAGTAAGAAGGCATTTCCGTAATCAAAGAAATAGGTTCCTTTTTCTGTATGTTTGTTGATGGCTGCAGCATGTCTTCTCAATGTTTCCTGAACTTTTTCTTTGAATAACTCAGGGTTTTCAGCCATCATGGTATTGGATTCTTCAAAACTTTGTCCTACAGGATAATAACCACCCGCCCATGGATTGTGAAGGGAAGTCTGATCTGATCCGATATCGATTCTTAAATCTTCCTGATCAAATTTCTCCCAAACCTCTACAATATTTCCAAGGTAAGCCAAAGACACCGTTTCTTTGTTCGCCTGTGCTTCTCTTACTCTTTTTACCAATGCATCAAGATCTTCATGAATTTCATTCACCCATTTCTGATCGTGGCGGATTTTCGTGATCTTAGGATTCACTTCTGCACATACGGTAACGCAGCCTGCAATATTCCCCGCTTTGGGCTGAGCACCACTCATTCCTCCTAATCCTGAAGTAACGAAAAGACCTCCTTTAGGTTCTTTTTTGATTTTTCTGAAAGCATTTAACACCGTAATCGTTGTTCCGTGAACAATCCCCTGAGGACCGATATACATATAACTTCCTGCCGTCATTTGCCCATACTGGGTAACACCTAATGCATTGAATTTCTCCCAGTCATCCGGTTTTGAATAGTTCGGGATCATCATACCATTCGTTACAACAACTCTTGGTGCATCTTTGTGAGAAGGAAATAAACCCATCGGATGTCCTGAATACATCACCAGGGTCTGTTCATTGCTCATTTCAGACAGATATTTCATGGTCAGCAGATACTGAGCCCAGTTGGAGAATACGGCTCCGTTTCCACCATACGTAATCAGTTCGTGTGGATGCTGCGCTACTGCATAATCCAGGTTATTCTGAATCATCAGCATAATGGCTTTTGCCTGCTCAGATTTTCCGGGATAGTCTGTGATAGGTCTTGCCTTCATTTCATAATCCGGACGGAAACGATACATATAAATCCTTCCGTAATCTTCCAGTTCCTGCTTAAATTCAGGAATCAGTTCTGCGTGAAACTTTGGATCGAAATAACGTAAAGCATTCTTCAATGCCAGTTTTTTCTCTTCTTCCCCTAAAATTTCTTTACGCTTCGGAGCATGGTTGATATTGGTCTCGTATGGTTTTGGTTGCGGCAGCTGATTAGGAATCCCCTGCTGTATCTGTTCTTGAAATGTCATATTGCTATTTAAAGGTCTATGTTTTTAAACAATGTTTGAAGTTTTAAAGATATTCAAAATAGGAAATATAGGCAAGTGATAGGATGAAAATGGCTTGGGGTTGAAAGTTTAAGGTTTAAGGTTTAAGGTTTAAGCAAAATTATGAAACCTGTAAATCGACTATCATTTGATATTAAATACTATATTTGAATAAATGCACCTCAATTCCCCTCCCTTGGAGGGGTGGATTTCAAAGTTAACAACTTTGGAAGACGGGGTGGTCAAAAACACAACAATGAAAGAAACCCTTACCGTCATCAACGGAATTCCTATCCGCAGGAATTTTGTTGAGAACCTGCCCTACAATCCCTATTTAAAAGCATTATTAAAAGAAAAACGTAAAGCCCGGATTTTGGGAGAAGTGATCTTCTGGAAAAAAGTCCGTGCAAAAAAATTCTATACCATTGATTTTGACAGACAAAGGATTATCGGAAATTATATCGTTGATTTCTATGTGAAAACTCTTGGACTTATTATAGAAATAGATGGTTCGAGCCATGACGAAAAACAGATTTATGATGGGATAAGAGAAGAATATCTTGAATCTTTGGGTTTGTTGGTTTTTAGAATCAGTGATTTTGATATGAGGAATAATTTGAGTTGGGTGATGAAGGAACTGGAGGATTTTATTGTGCTGCATTATGGAACCACCCCGTCTTCAAAAATTCTTTAATTTTTGAATCCACCCCTCCAAGGGAGGGGAATTGCCCTTACCCATATTAGTTGTTATTTCACATAAAAAAAAACCTTACTGAAATTCAATAAGGCTGGTTTTTGTATCGTTAAAATTTAAGTTAAAACATCATCGTTTTCTTCTTCATGGTCATCTTCATTATCACTGAGACTCCAGTAGTTGTTTTCTTCATCTTCCTCTCCTATTTCTTCCATTTCATCATCATCCTCAGCTCCAGGGATATCTAAGCCTTTATCAATTTTATCTTCATCAAAGTCTTCATCCAGAATAGGATTTCCGTCGCCATCGAGCGAAATATGTTTTTCTCTCTTAAATATATCTTCATTAGGGCTATAATCCATCTGTTCTAACCTCTTGTTTTGCTCATTAATATTTTTCTCTGGTGCCATAGTATTTAAGATTTTAGGTTTATATCATCAGAACAAAAATAATTCCAAGTTATGATGATTGATGAGAATAAACGTCAGGATTTGCACAATTCGGCATTTTTTCATTTTTTGAAAAAGCGATAATATTTCCTGCAGCCAGTCTGGCCATTCCATTTCGGGCTTCCAAAGTCGCAGAACCGATGTGTGGCAGAATACAGACACTTGAAAGTCCCAGAATAGGATCATCTGCAGACATTGGTTCCGGATTGGTAACATCCAGACCTGCTCCCCAGATTTTTTTGTCAACGAGTGCCTGATACAGATCTTTTTGATTGTGAAAACCTCCTCTGGCTGTATTGATGAAAATCGAGTCTGGCTTCATTTGTTCAAATATTGAATAATTAAACAATTCTTTCTGTTCAGGGGTAAAATTAGCATGTACACTCAATACATCTGAGTTTCTGATCAATTCTTCAAAAGAAACATAAGCTGCCCCCAGCTCTTTTTCTGCTTCTTCATTCTGATGACGGTTGTGGTAAATGATATTCATTCCAAAAGCCTTTTTTGATTTTTCAGCCATTTCATACCCGATTCGGCCCAATCCAAAAATCCCCAGTGTTTTTCCATATAATTCCTGGCCCAGGGCATGTAGAGGATCAAATGCTCCCCAATTGTCATCTTTTACTTTCTGAAAATTATAACTCGCTCTTCTGGCAACAGACTGCATCAGTAAAAAAGCAACATCTGAAGTAGCCCTGCTCAGAACATCGGGCGTATTTCCCACCGGAATGTGTCGTTGTGTAGCTTCTTTAATGTCAACGTGATCAAATCCTACAGAATATAAGGCAATGGCTTTCACATTCGGGCAGGCTTCAAAGAAGTTCTTATCATATTTAAAATCTGCGCCAATACTTAACATTGTATCTGTATTTTTACAGTAATTAAGCCATTCTTCGTAAGAAAGGTTTTCTTTTTCCGGGATTATAATCTCCAGGCCTGCTTCTTCCAGCATTTTAATTCCTGTTTCTGGAATTCTTTTATTGATAAAAACTTTCATAGTATTGTGGTTTGGTTATTTTAAATAAAAAACCTCACTCGCAAAAAGTAAGGTTATTGAACTTTAATATTAAAAAATTATTTCTCTTCATCCGAATGGTCTTTGTTCTTCTCCCAGGCTTCAGAAGCAATTTCCTGAATTTCTGTCCAAACTTCTTTTGCAGATTTCTGAGCCTGCGCCATAAATCCTTGTTTGGTAGCTTCCTGATTCCTGCTTTTCATGTCATGAAGGTAATCTTTCACCTGCTGGGAATAGCTTTCTATACTGTATCCCGGGTTATTATGCAGATTTTTCTGAAGATTACTAAAATCATGTGACGCCTTGAATCTGTTCGTGTCCATAATATTAAGATTTTAGTGATTGGGTTCTCATGTGAATCCAATTTTTATTCCGAAACAGATTTAAAATGTATTAAAAAAAGATTAAATCTTATTAATTATCGAATTTCAAAAACACAAACTATGGCTAAGAACAGGTATTTGAGACCAGCATGTCTGCTAATTCCTTATCTGTAATACATTATTGATTTGTATTTCCAAGCATCGGAACAAATTTATAAGCTCCGAATTCTTCTTTTTCAAATTCTGTAGGGCCTACTTTGGTAAATCTGTATAAAACCTGTTCATCCGTTGGTCCTAATGGGATCACCATTATTCCACCGATGTTCAGTTGTTTTAAAAGCTCTGTGGGTAATGTAGAAGCGCCACAGGTTACGATGATTTTGTCAAAAGGAGCAAAAGTTGGAAGCCCGGCAAAACCATCTCCAAAACTTTGAAATTTTGGAAACAGATGAAGTTCTCTGAGTTTCTTTTTGGAAAAATCAAAAAGGTCTTTCTGCCTTTCTACAGTATATACATGGGCTTTCATCGCCATTAAAACAGCGGTCTGGTATCCACAGCCTGTTCCGATCTCCAAAACTTTTTCACCTGGTTTTACCTTCAGCAGTTCAGACTGCTCCGCTACCGTGGACGGATGGGAAATGGTCTGATGGGCGAGAATAGGAAATGCCCTGTCTTCATAGGCAAAATCTTCAAAAATACTTTCGATAAAAAGGTGTCTTGGAACTTCATTCATTGCCGAAAGTACATTTTCATCCGAAATACCAATTCTGTTTCGAAGGTAGTCTACTAAAATCTTTCTTTTTCCTTTATGTACAAACGAATCCTGCATTTGACAAAAGTAAGAAATTAGAAATTAGATTTCAAATCGGAACAAAGAATTATCCCAAAAATAAAGCAGCCATTTTTTTGACTGCTTTGTTTTTATTTTTAATTCCATTGTATCGGATAAGGCCCGTAAAAATCGCTGAAAGTATTATCAGCACATCTTTTTCTCACAAAAAAATTATAATTCACTGTTTTACTTAACCCTACATAAATAGCTTTTTGGCCTGCAAACACCAAATCTCCACTTGCAGGAGGAGCAAAACTTGTTGTCAAAACCGTTTCATATGCAGAAACTCCATCATTTTCCCAGGATACTGTAGCATCAAAAATAGAAGAATTCGCAGAAGAGGTTGTTTTCGAATAGGTTGCATATTCTGGTTTTACGCAGGTGGTAGTAGTGCCTGCCAATACGGTAACAGGTCCTGCCCAGTTGCTCCGGCCGTTGTCTATTCCGCAGTTTTTTCTTACGTAAAGGTCACATTTGTTATCTTTATAGAGAGGGAGATTGTAGAAGTTCTTATTGGTGACCACTGTAGTTCCCTTTCCCAAAGAGAAACCCTGTTCCCCATACTGTACTTCATAATAGCCTTCTCCCATACTGATAAAGCTCCAGGAAAGCCGATTATTTGTTTTTTCAAATATCAGATTTGTAGGAGTACCACATTTGGCCTGCGGGTCATATGGGCTATCTCCTATACATCCGGCAGTGCATAATCCAGAGATGATTACAATCGAAATTATTCTTTTCATAGCTATTTTTCTGACCGTGAATTTAGTATAATTTCTTTAATGAATGAAGGCGTTCATTCCTGACTATCACCAAGTGAAAAGTCATGTATTTTATAAATGTACATTCACTATCTTTACAAAAATTTAATACAGCTATGTTAAAAGCAGGTTTGGTAGGTGCCGGACACTTGGGAAAAATACATTTAAAACTTCTTAATCAGTCAGATAGATATGAATTTGTAGGTTTCCATGATAAAGATGTTGAGAACGGAAAGAAATTAGAAGCCGAATTCGGATATAAATATTTTGAAAATTTTGATGATTTACTGGAGCAGATTGACATGCTTGACATTGTCACTCCAACTGTTTATCATTATGATTATGCTTTAAAAGCCATTGAAAAAGGCCTTCATTTCTTTATTGAAAAACCGGTAACCCAGACTCTTGAACAGGCAGAAGAAATTCTTCGTTTGTGCCAGGAAAAAGGAATCAAAGCACAGGTAGGACACGTTGAGCGATACAACCCGGCTTTTATTGCTACTAAGGAATACATCAGTACTCCGATGTTCATTGAAATCCACAGGCTGGCAGAGTTTAATCCCCGTGGTACGGATGTTTCTGTAGTGTTGGACCTTATGATTCACGATCTTGATATCTTATTAAGCATTGCGAAATCTAAAGTGAAAAATATCCACGCAAGCGGTGTTTGTGTAGTCAGCAAAACTCCGGATATTGCCAACGCAAGAATAGAGTTCGAGAACGGATGTGTGGCCAACCTTACGACTTCCAGAATTTCTATGAAAGCTATGAGAAAAAGCAGATTCTTCCAGAAAGATGCTTACATTTCCGTTGACTTCCTTGAGAAAAAAGCTGAAGTGATCAGAATGAAAGATGCTCCCGAAAACCCTACTCCATTTGATATGATCATTGAAAATGCAGAAGGAGAAAAGAACCAGATCCTGTTTGAGTATCCGAATATCCAGCCCAACAATGCTATTCTGGATGAATTAAATTCTTTCGCTGATGCGATTACGGGCGACAAAAATGTAGAAGTTTCTCTTGAAGATGGTACTGAAGCGTTGAAAGTGGCTTTAGAGATTATGAAACTGATCAGTTAAAAATACGCTGACTCTTAATCAGCAATAGTACAAAGCTATCTTATAATCAGAATAATTGGTTATGAGATAGCATTTTTTTTTTATTATTAACGCAAAGGTTCATTCTCAGCTCTGCATTGTATTGAGTGAGCAAAGGTTGAATCGATTAAAAATCGATTTGATGAAGCGATATTATTTATTCTGTTAATTTCTGCTTTGTATTTTTTAAAACTTTCAATGAAATAAAAACTTTTCATCAATAATTACTGATTTATCAATAAAAAAATCCTTTTCAAAACAAAAAAACAATATATTTGAAGAATAATTCAATAAAGCATTGAAAAATTTTGTTTTACATATATGGATATCCGGCAAACGCGAAGATGTGAACTTTGATTCATCTCGTTTGACCATCATTCCGTATTATTTCTAATATTTTTCCTATTATTTTAAACATTGCAATCACTATGAAAAGAGCCATTCTATTATCTGCACTTTTATTGTCTCAATTTGGGACATCACAATTACTGAAGACTTCAGGACAGAAAATCGTTAATGATAAAGGTGAAAATATTCAATTGAAAGGCCTTGGGCTGGGCGGTTGGATGCTACAGGAAGGTTATATGCTGAAAACTGCCGATTTTGCAGGCCCTCAGTATAAGATTAAGGAGAAAATTGCAGAACTGATTGGTGAAGACGGAATGAATGAGTTCTACAAAGCGTACCTGAAAAACGGAATCACTAAACAGGATATTGACTTTCTTGCCAAGGCAGGATTCAATTCTATAAGGCTGCCCATGCATTATAATCTTTATACGCTACCGATTGAAAAGGAACCTGCCAAAGGAAAAGATACGTGGCTGGATGAAGGTTTTAAAATGACTGATGATCTTCTTCAATGGTGTACCGATAACAAAATATACCTGATTCTCGATCTGCATGCAGCACCAGGAGGCCAGGGAAATGATGCGAATATATCTGATAATGACAAATCTAAACCTTCACTTTGGGCCAGTGAAGAAAATCAGAGAAAAACAATTGCCCTCTGGAAAAAACTGGCTGAGAGGTATAAAGATAATCCATGGATCGGAGGCTATGATCTGATTAATGAACCCAATATCAACTTCACAGGTAAAAACGCGAATGGTACAGATGAAATGTCCAATGCTCCGCTCTGGAAACTTCAGAAAGATATTACAGCAGCCATCAGAGAGGTGGACAAAAAGCATATTATTTTTATTGAAGGAAACGGATGGGGAAATAATTATAACGGGCTTCCGGCGATCTGGGATAATAATATGGCCTTCAGTTTTCATAAATACTGGAATTACAATGATGATCAAACCATTAAGTTCGCCCTGGATCTCAGAGAGAAACATAATATGCCGATATGGCTTGGGGAAACTGGTGAGAATTCCAATGTATGGTTTACCGAGCTGATCCAGCTTTTGGGCAAGCATAATATAGGATACGCCTTCTGGCCGATGAAAAAGATTGATAATATCGCGGGAATTACCAATGTAAAAATCACTCCTGAATATGAAAAGCTGTTGGATTACTGGAAAAACGGAGGTGAAAAGCCTTCTAAAGAGTATGCCAAAAAAGCTTTACTACAGATTGCCGACAATTATAAGCTGAACAACACGGAAATTAAAAGGGATGTGATTGATGCAATGTTCAGACAGATTACAGATGCTTCTACAAAACCTTTCAGAAATCACCAGGCTCCGGGAAGAATATTTGCTTCAGAATATGATTTGGGAAGAATGGGCTCCGCCTATCTGGATAAGGATTTTATTAACCTCTGGGTAAGTGATCCGGCAAAAAGATCAGAATGGAACTCCGGACAGCAGATGAGAAATGACGGGGTGGATATTTATCAATGTAATGATAAGGTTACCAATCAGTATTATGTAGGAAAAACAGAGACCGGAGAATGGCTTCAGTACACAGTTCAGTCCAAAGGAGACAAAAGTTATTCGATGGATATAAGATATTCTGCGGCCAACGATTCCAAAATAAGAATTGAAACAGCTTCCGGAAAAGTTTTATCTACAGTATCATTGTCATCTACGGGTGGAAATGAAAACTGGAAAACGGTTACTGCAAAAAACATCAGCCTTCAGAAAGGGGAAAACAAGATCAGAATCGTCTTTGAAAATGATGGAGTCAATCTGAATTATTTTGAATTAAAATAGTAATAATTGTCTTAAATTGCAGCTCTCTTCCGGTCTTCGGAAGAGGGCTTTTTTAATGATCATATTATGAAAAAAACAGCACTCTTTTTCCTTCTGATTTCAGCATTTACCTTTGCTCAGACTTCTCTGTTGGAACAAAAAATAAACTCAATTCTCAAAAACAAAAAAGCGACAGTAGGCGTTTCTGTCCTAGGTTTTGAAAATGGTTTTGCATACAATAAAAATGCAGATAAAAAGCTGCCAATGCAAAGTGTATTCAAGTTTCACATTGCCGCAGCGGCTCTGAATGCCGTAGACCAGGGAAAGCTTTCTCTGGATCAGAAAATCAAACTGGATCAGTCAAATTTACTAGAGAATACGTGGTCGCCGCTTCGTGATCAATATGCAGGAAAGAATGCAGAAATTCCGCTAGGTGAAGTGATTGAATATACCGTTGCCAAAAGTGATAATAACGGCTGTGATATTCTTCTCAGATTATTGGGAGGTACCCAGACTGTTCAAAAATTCATGGATTCCAAAGGGGTAAAAGGTTTTCAGATCAAATATAATGAAGAGGATATGCATAAAGACTGGAATGTTCAATATGAAAATTACAGCACGACAAAATCAGCAGTCGATGTCCTTAAAAAATTCTATGACGGGAAATTACTTTCCAAAAAATCTACAGATTATCTGATGAAAGTACTATGGTCTACTTCCACAGGATTGAATAAAATGGTAGAACAGCTTCCGAAAAACACGCCTGTGGCAAGAAAAACGGGAGCTTCAGGAAAGAATGATGCAGGTTTAACAGGTGCGGAAAATGAAATTGGAATCGTTACTTTACCCAATGGAAAACATTATGCATTAGCTGTATTTGTCAGTAATTCAACGGAAACGGATGCTGTCAACTGCAGGATGATTTCAGATATTTCCAGGGAGGTTTGGGAATATTTTAATAAGTAAAATTTTAAGCTTATTTTTAAAGCGATTTAACATGAAAAAAATAATAATAACAACGGCTCTGTTTGCTTTCACATTCTTTTACACTCAGAAGAATCAGAATTATTTGGAGATCAGCTACGGAAGTGTATGCTGTGGCCCTGCCTCTGATAAGCCTGTAATGAGTTTTCTGAAAGAATTTAAGAACAAAAGCCAGATAAAAAGCCTGGAAGTCCTGATCCAAAAAGGGATGGGAAGAGAAGGTGAATATACATTGTATGTTGGCACCGACTTTCTTACAAAGAATCAGAAAAAACGATTGATAAGAGGTTTAACGGCTACTGTTTCCAATCAGAATAACAGTAAAAAAAGTCAGAGTGTAGGAAATGTTACCTTTGATTCAACAGCTGTTGTCACACAATCTGACCTTACAGACGCAAAAAATTTAACTATCTATAAAAAATAAAGGAAAAATGATCAAAAACATTGTAGTTATCGGAGCGGGAACCATGGGAAATGGTATTGCACATACTTTCGCACAAAGCGGTTTTAAAGTAAATCTTGTAGATGTATCCCAGGAAGCTTTGGACAGAGGTTTAAAAACCATTACTACCAATCTTGACAGAATCATTGCAAAAGGAAACCTTACAGAGGAGCAAAAAGCTGAAACTTTAGGTAACATCACTACTTTTACAGCATTGAATGAGGCTGCAGGATCTGCTGATCTTATTGTAGAGGCTGCTACTGAAAATCTTGATCTTAAACTGAAGATCTTCGGCCAGATGGATGAACTGGCTCCTGCCAATTGTATCCTTGCAACCAATACTTCTTCTATTTCTATCACAAAAATTGCTGCAGCTACCAAAAGAGCTGATAAAGTAATCGGAATGCACTTTATGAACCCGGTTCCTATTATGAAACTGGTAGAAATCATCAAGGGATATTCAACTTCCAAGGAGACTTTTGATGCCATTTATGAAATGAGTAAAACTTTGGGTAAAGTTCCTGTAGAAGTGAATGACTACCCTGGTTTTGTGGCGAACAGAATTTTAATGCCAATGATCAATGAATCTATCGAGACTCTTTACAACGGAGTAGCCGGTGTTGAAGAAATTGACACGGTAATGAAACTGGGAATGGCTCATCCGATGGGTCCGCTTCAGCTGGCAGACTTTATTGGTCTTGATGTATGTCTTGCCATTCTGAATGTAATGTATGACGGTTTTAAAAATCCTAAGTACGCTCCGAACCCATTGCTTGTGAATATGGTGACAGCCGGAAAACTGGGTGTAAAATCAGGAGAAGGGTTCTACGATTATTCTGAAAGCAAAAAAGCTGAAAAAGTTTCAAAAATGTTTTTGAAGTCATCTTAAATCAATAATTTTAATTATCTTTGAGAAAGTTAAAACATTAAAAAAATGAAATTACCAAAGTTTTTATTAGCAGATAATTCGGAATTTCCAGAGGATCTATTCGTAGTTCATACAGAATATCCAAGATTTATCTTAAACGTTGAGGAAGAAGAAGTTGAGTGGTTAGATGATCTTGAAGGTGATGATGAAGAAACGATGGCAGACGAGGCTACTAAAGTAGTAGAAGCAGCATTCAAATGGTGCGATGAAGAGTTGGCTAAGTACGACGAAGAAGAGGAAGATTAATAACACTCTAAACATAAAAAAGGAACTCAATTGAGTTCCTTTTGTTTTTTTATTCTGATTTAGTGAATTTCAATAGCAAAAGATTGTCTTTGTACAATTCTAAAATATTTCCGGAAACCACATATTTGTTAGCTTTCCCCATCATATCCATAAAGTTCTGTTCTACCCCGATGTTGCTGCACATCATTTTTGTAGATCCCATCTGTCCGGCTGTAAAACTTCCTGTAGACGGATCTATGGTAGCCGTTCCGAAATAGTTGTTACATCCCGCATTTCCGGTGATCTTTTCTCCTTCAATATTCAATGTCGGAACTTTACCTTTTACCGTTTCAGCCAATGTCCATTTTGTGCTGGCAAGAGCAGGCTGAGCTTTTCCTACTTTAGATGCAGACGGGCTTGTCATAGATCCACATGAAGCCAATACTGCAGCTGTACATATACTTAAAAAAAGATTTTTCATTTTTTTCTTTTTGAATTAACCCAAATTTACGGAAATTATATTATTTAAACGGGCTGCCGTGAATTTTATTATTCTTTAACATTTGATATTTTGAATATTTTTCAGAATTATTTTTATGCTCTTGATGATCAAAAAAGGATTGAAAACCTTAATACATAAGAACTTCATGTGCACTAAAGTTGTAACATTGCCTTTATCATTCCGGAGAAATCTCTATTACAATTAGCTTATAAAGAGTTCTGAGACTCCTACGGAGTGACAAAGGCTGTGGATAGAGTGTTTTTATACAAAATTTCCATTTTAAACACGAATAACACTAATATTTTCACTAATATCACTAATGCAATTCAATAGGAACGGGCTTTAGCCCGTTTTTCTATTCACAAAAATTCATTTGGCCTTAACCCAAGCCTAACAACAACGCAATAAAACAAAAAAACGGACTTTAAAAAGTCCGTTTCTGTTATGTTGAAATATGTATTTCAAATATTAAGATCTCAACTCAGCGTTGAATTCTTTCTGGAAAGCTTTGATCAGAGAATCCATTACTTCCGTAATTTCTTTTTCTTCCAGTGTTTTTTCTTCGTTTAACAACTCGAAGCTCATGGCATAAGACTTCTTACCTTCCGGAAGATTTTTACCTTCATATACATCAAACAGATTGATGTTTTTGATGAATGGAGATTTATTTTTCTTAGCCGTCTGATATAGATCCTGATAGTTAACTGTTTTATCAATCAATAAAGCTAAATCTCTTCTGATTTTGTTGAACTTCGGAATGTCTTTGAATTTCAATTCATTTTTAGAACGCAATTCCTGAGCTAATTCCAGTTCAATTTCTGCATAGAAACATTCCTGATCAATATCAAAGTCTTTCAATAAAGCAGGTGCTACTTTTCCGATTCTTACCAATGCTTTACCATCCGCTTCATATACCAATGCATCAGAGAATCTGTCATCAGTTAAAGCTACTTCTTTATAATCTACAGCCAATCTTTCCAGTAAAACTTTTACATAAGCTTTAAGGTTATAGAAGCTTACTGCAGATTTTGGCTGAAGCCAGTTTTCTGCAACATCTCTTCCGGAAACAAGTAATGCAAGTTGTTTTCTTTCTTCGTATTTATCTTTTTTGTGATAAATTTTTCCTAACTCGAAGAACTTGATATCCTGATTTTTTCTGTTGATGTTATATACTGTGTTCTGAAGAAGTCCTTCCAATAAAGACTTTCTCATGAATGCCAGATCACCGCTTAAAGGGTTCAATAGTTTTACCGCATCAGTTTCATCTTTTACAGAAGTTAAAGAGTTGTTCATTACTTCATTGAAACCAAGTCCCTGTAAAGTTCTTGCCCAGCTGTTTTCCAGTTCGTCCTGATCGTTAGCACTTAGCTTAACAGGCGTAAACGAAATCTTCTGTGGCGCATCAATTTTATTGTATCCGTAGATTCTTAAGATCTCTTCAATCACGTCAATTTCTCTTGTTACATCTGCTCTGTACGCAGGAACGGAGATTTCGAAACCATTTGGAATTTCATTTAAAACCTGAATTTCCAATGCTTTTAAGATTTCTTTTACTTTTTCTCTGTGGATTTTTGTTCCTAAAATCTGCTCAATTTTAGAGAATCTAAGGATCACATAATTGTCCTCTATTTTCTTAGGATATTCTTCCAATAAGTCACCTACCAATTTACCTTCAGCAATTTCCTGAATCATTTTAATAGCATGAGTGATGGCTGTTCTGGTAAGATTCGGGTCTACTCCTCTCTCAAATCTGAAAGAAGCATCTGTATTCAAGCTATGCGCTTTTGCTCCTTTTCTCACTGCAATCGGGTTGAAGTAAGCACTTTCAAGGAAGATTGTTTTTGTAGTATCAGATACTCCTGAGCTCTCACCACCGAATACTCCGGCAATACACATTGGCTTATCTTTACCGTCTTTGATCATGATTTCAGAACCATTTAATGTTCTTTCAACACCATCTAAAGTTGTGAATTTCGTTCCCGGTTTTACTACACCTACTTTCACTTTCTTATCTGCAATTTTATCTGCATCAAATGCGTGAAGCGGCTGTCCGTATCCGTGAAGAATATAGTTGGTAATATCTACAACGTTGTTAATCGGGCTTAATCCGATCGCTTTCAGCCTGTCTTTCAACCAGGATGGTGATTCTGCTATTTTTACATCTTCAATAACGGCTCCGATATATCTTGGACACAATTCTGCATCTTCAATTTCCAGTTTGAAATCATGTGTTCCTTCATTATTCAAAACTTCGGAAGCTACTTTATTAAATTGCGACTTCAATTGATTCGTAGAAAGGTAGGCATGTAAATCTCTGGCAACACCATAATGAGACATGGCATCTGTTCTGTTCGGCGTTAATCCGATTTCAAATACCTCATCATTGGTCAGCTCAAAATAGTCTGCAAAGTTTTTCCCTACTTCATATTGGGTTTCATCCAGCACCATAATTCCTCCGTGATCATCGCTAAGACCTAGTTCGTCTTCTGCACAGATCATTCCCTGAGAAACCTCTCCTCTGATTTTTGCTTCTTTAATTTCAAAAAAGTTCCCGGTCTTGTCATAGATTTTTGTTCCGACAACGGCTACAGGAACAGTTTGCCCCGCTTCTACGTTAGGAGCTCCGCAAACAATATTCAGCACTTTTCCGTTTCCTACGTCTACAGTTGTCTTCTTCAGTTTGTCAGCATTAGGATGCTTTTCGCAGGTAAGTACTTTACCTACAACAATTCCTTCCAGGCTGCCTCTTACACTTTCAAATTTATCTATCCCTTCAACCTCAAGACCTATATCTGTAAGGAATTCACCGATTCTTTCAGTTTTTGATTCCGTTTTTACAAAGTCCTTCAGCCAGTTGTTTGATATTTTCATTTGTTAATCTATCTACTTATTTAATACGTCAGATGAGTTCTAGATTCCACCTGCTCTATTTTGAAACTTTTATTTGAAATCCCACACCCTTTACGGTGTGATTTTTCGAGCTACAAATGTCGTGTTTTTTTGAGAAATAGAGAAATTTAGAAACGATTTTAAGATAATAAATTTTCGTTAATCTTTGTGCTGCCGATTCGGGAATCTATTGATCCGACGGTCTTACCAGCTTCTTCAGGCTGTCAGAAAATAACACCAGCCCTCCCGCCATCATGATAATATCCTTTAGTACAAGACGTCCTGCTCCTGACAGATATGGAAATCCATATTGAGGTGTCACTCCAACTCCGCCCAGATTGGGGACGTAAACTTCAGGAGTAGTGATCAGGAATGACAGGGTAACGAGTGACATTAAAAATGTTAAAGCAGCTCCAACAGCTCCAATTTTAGGAAACCAAATTCCCAATGCTACCAAAACTCCTATCACAACAATCATTGTTCCCAGGCCATAGGAGAACGCATACGTTCCGTTTTCCTTATGCCAGTCGATATTTTTCTGAACTACCTTTCCTTCCGGATTTTTGTACAAAGTATATTCTTTAACCAATTTTTGATCTGCATTAAGCACTTTATAGTCTGCATTTTTGTAGAAAAAACTCATCAAAGGGCTGTTGGCAACGAAAGGAACAATTCCATCAGCTTCGTAATGAAATGCTTTCAGGCCGCCAATCCATGCCATAACAATGAAAATCGCAATTCTGAGAAAATTGAAAAAATAAGCATCCCATTGTAGTAGCTTATGGTAAAGTCTGTTGTTTTTCATGTGATTTATTTTTTACCAAAGGTATTCACATGCACAGAGCGCCAACATAGACATTTCGGGACATTACATGGACATTTTCGCCACTACGGAGATTCCCACTTTTTCTCTGTAATTTTTAGGAGAACAGCCAACGGATTTTTTGAAATATCTGCTGAAATAAAATTCATCGGCAAATCCCAACTCTGAAGCAATTTCCTTGACAGACCGATAGGTTAAATGAAGCAGTTTCTTAGATTCAAGAATGATTCTCTCATTAATAAGCTGTGTGGGTGTTTTGGCAAATTCTTTTTTTACCGCTTTGCTTAATGTATTATTGGTTATACTCAGTTTATCACTGTAAAATGACAGTTCTTTTTCTGTTTTAAAATACGTCTCCAGCAGTTTTTGAAATTCTGCAGCGTTTTTATTGGGAAGCTTTTCATTAGAAATTATGCTGTTTTCAATACTGCTTTTCTGTTTGCTTCCGATAGCAAGAATGAGCTGGATATAGGTTTTGATAATGGATTCAGAAAACGGATGCTTTTCACGTTCTTCTTTTTTAATATGACTAAAAAACTCAAGAATATAATTGAAGTTTTCTTCTGACAGCTCAACCCCGGGATTCAGATAAATATTATTGAAAAGAAGCCCGTTACAAGCTACTTCTTCTTTGTGATACTCAATACAGTAATAATCACCATGAAAGAAAAGCACGTGGATATTCTCATCAGATTCCGAAGCCAGCTTCACCTTTTGATAAGGAGAAAGAAAGAGAATATTGTATCCGTCATAAGAATAATTAATGCCATCTACTGAGAAAACACCGGAACCTTTCCATAGAAACACGCTGTAATTTTCAGTTTTGAACTCTGCGGAAAAATCTGAGGTTTGGTAAGATTGTATTTTTATTTCCATGATGAGTTAATTTAAACACTAATGACGCTAATGATTCACAAATAACACTATTGATTTAATATTCTTTTGAATGCGCTTTTCTCTTATTATACTTTTACCTTGAAGCAAAAGTATACAAAAGTTCAAGACAGGAATCATCCGCTAAAAATTTGAAAGTACTCCTAAAATTTCCAAACTCGCATGGATCGTCCGGTTCTTCTTCGGTTCTAAATTTTGTCCATGCTCAAACAATGAAAATTTTTTAACGGATTATATTTAAATTTTCTTAACGCTCCTGATTCCTAAGTCGATTAATCCCTATTTACAACTATAAGTCAGAGAGCAGACTACAAAAAAAGCCGGAAAATTCCGGCTTTCTATTTATTCGTTATATTAATCTTATAATCCGATTACCGGCATTGATAACATTAAGATATTTTCATTTTCTTCAAGACCATCAAGAGGTTCAATGATTCCTGGTCTGTTAGGCTGAGACATTTTCATGGTGATATCGTCAGATCCTAAAATCGTCAGCATTTCTGTTAAGAATTTTGAGCTGAATCCGATATTGATATCTTCTCCGTTGTAGTCGCAAGGAATCTGCATGTCTGCTTTGTTTGCATATTCAGTATCTTCTGCATGAAGGTGAAGAATATTTCCGGAAAGCTTGAATCTTACCTGGTTGGTAGATTTGTTGGACATGATAGATGCTCTTTTGATTGCTCCTAACAACAGGTTTCTGTTGATGGTCAATACATTTGGATTTTCTTTTGGAATTACCGCTGTATAGTTCGGATATTTACCATCAATCAGTCTGCAGATCCAGATATGCTTACCAAAAGTAAACTTAGCCATATTCTCATTGAAGTCGATGGTTACGTCTTCATTGGAACTTGCCAGGATATTTTTGAAAATGTTAAGAGGCTTTTTAGGCATGATAAACTCCATCGGCTCGGCATTCATCAGGTCTGCTCTTTTGTACACCACCAATCTGTGGGAGTCTGTAGAAACGAAATTGGTTTCATTTTCTCCAAACTGGAAAAGAACTCCTGTCATTACCGGACGAAGAGAGTCGTTACTTGTAGCGAATAGTGTGTTTGTCAAAGCTTCAGACAAAACTCCTGCCGGCATCGTTACACTTTGGGAAGCGTCAAATTCCGGTAATTCAGGATAGTCATCAGCATTGTCTAATGCTACTGCGAAATTATCTTTTTCATCTAAAATCTCAAGCTGGCTTCCGGTACCTTCTGCATTGTCTTTTACAACAAATGTCAGAGGCTGTTCACCATATGTCTTGATAAAATCCTGAAAAATTTTAGCAGGAACAGCAAATTTACCTGTATCATCAGACTTTACTTCCAGGGAAGTAACAAGAGTTGTCTCGCCGTCAGATGCTGTAATGGTAACATTATTTCCGTCTAATTCAAAAAGATAGTTTTCTAAAATCGGTCTCGATTGAGAGCTTGATATTACGCCACTTACAGTTTGCAAAGCCTTCTGCAGTTCACCACTTGAAATAATAAATTTCATAGATTTATAAAATAAGTTTCTACAAATATAATAAATAGATACAACAAAGAAAAGAATAATATGGAGGAGTTTTTAACAAAGATCCTTAATTTGTTTTGAGCCTTGATATTATACTTATATTTCTTCGGGCAACTCTATTTTATCAAAATACAAAGACTATCTTTGTCTCAAAAGTTTAAAAATATGCAAAAACCTCCCATCCATAAAAGTTTTCTCAATGCTTTCCGGGGTGTTTTTATGATGATTAAAACAGAAAGGAATTTCCAGATTGAACTTCTGGCATTTTTTGTCAATCTCTTCCTTATTTTTTATTTCAACCTGAGCAGCACAGACACCGCTTTGGTTATTATCGCCTCATTCGCTGTTTTAAGTGCTGAAATTTTCAATACCGCTATTGAAAAGATCTGTGATATCATTCAACCTGATTTCGACAAAAGAATTGGCTTTATTAAGGACATTGCTGCCGGAGCTGTATTCCTGACGGCCATTGCATCTGTGATTGTCGGAGTCTTGGTGTATGGGAAATATGTTTTCAGCTAAGCTGAAGAAAGAAGCTGTGTGCTGGAAGTTTAAACCACCCCGTCAAAAATTCTTTGAATTTTTGACACCCCTCCGAGGGAGGGGAATATCACGTCTTCAGTTGGAAGGTTGTGAAGGCAAGTTTTTTCACTTTTTTTTATTTTACAGCAATAAAAATATCTACTTCGGCATCTGAAGGATTTTGTGCTTTTTCTCCGTACACTTCAAAATCGGCGGTAAATGTTCTGTTCAAATCCATTTCCCAGATTTTTAACCATTCGTTGATAACCAACCCTTTTGAAAGGTCTCCTTTTGGGACAAATTTCAGATAATCTCCTCCATCAAAAGAATAGCCAACCATTCCTTCCGGGATGTTATCAAGGTTTTCGACTTTACATCCAAGAACTGTTGTATAAGGCTTTGTATGGTCTTTTTCGTAATCTGTATAGATGGAATAAATGGTATTGTCTATTTTATTTGGAATTGAATTGACAATATTCTCGCTGATCATTTTCTCCCATAATACCGGAATATCTTTTCCTGCCTGTCCATTTTCATTGGTTGTTCTTACAGAGATCCCGATCACATTAAAAGGTTCTATTTTTACGTTATTCATTTATTGATTTTTTGTTAGCACAAAGATAAAAACAGGTTGTGACAAGGGTATGTCAGTAGTTTTTTTAAATTTGGGCTAAAGCCGATGGATTTATTTATAAGATAAGTGGGCTAAAGCCCATTTCCATTGAATATTAAATTGGTCATATTAGTAGAAAAGCACTTATTAAGTCTAAAAGTTACTTCATTTGCGAAATCTGTGAGAGAACATTCAAGCTTAGATTCCTTGCTTTGCCCGGAATGACAAAGGTCCCGTTGAAATTTTATAGGAGACAGTGGGATTGCTTCGCTTTGCTCGCAATGACAGTATGGGGACGTTTTAAAAGATGAGAAACTATTTTCCGACATAGATAAATCCTTTTTTCCCGGATTTAAAGACTGTTTCTATTCTTTTATAATCATCTACTTCATATTCGTCTGCCTGGAGGATTTCTTCATCTGTCACTTCAAAAAGTACTCCTTCTATCTCATCCTTATTGTTTCCTGAAAATTCCAGTACAGGATGGTATTTCTGACCGCTTTTCCTCAGGACTTCAGGATCTGTGATTTCAAGCATACTTAATTTGTAGCCTGATAAAATATCTTTTTCACCTTGTAAAATTCTTCCAAAAGTTTCAAGCTGTACCTGTTCTTTCTGCAGGGTTCCATAAGAAAATAAACTAGGCATTAAAGATACTTTTCAATGATTGGAATTGCGATTTCGGCCATCATTCCATAGCCTTTTTCATTAGGATGCACACCGTCTGCAGAAAGCAGGATTTCTTTATCATCCAGGAAAGCAGAATAAAAATCAATATATCCCAATGAGTCTTCTGCCGCAATATTTTTCAAAATCTGATTATATGCGACAACATCTTCGTTGATTCTTTTCTTCCCTGAACTTACCACTACTCCATCTATTTTTTGAGAAAAAGGAAGAATGCTTACGAGATAAATGGTATTGGAAAACTGTCTGGCATGGGCAACGGCTTCTTTGATATTGGTTTTAAATTTTTCAGGATCTACAATCTGTACTCCATCTTTTACTGCAAGATCATTGGCTCCATAGCTTAGAAAAACGATATTTCCATCAGCAGAATTTCTTGCAGCCAGTTCATGAGGAATTCTTTTGAGCAATCCTTCTGTGGTTTCTCCTCCTATTCCGAGATTGAACAGGATCAGTTCATCTCCATTTCCTTCATGAAATTTCTGCAGGGCATATCTTTTCAGAATATCTACCCAACCTCCAAAAACGCCGTCATATTCTCCATAGGTAATGCTGTCACCGAAGAACAGCCCGTAAATAATTTTCTTCATTCAACTTCTGTTATTTCCTTTTTTGTTGAAGTAAAAATAGTGAGAAAAATTCTTAATATCTTTCAAATTGCATAGTTTTTAACGCAAAAGACGCAAAGTTTTTATATTAATTTTTTCGTTCGCAAGGGCGTTTCACTCAGCAATAGACGTATTTATATCCTTGTTGAATGAAGTGAATTGACCATTAAGGTTTTGTAAGAGATGAAGAATTACTAAGGCAACAGCAAAAGCTATTATGAAGCAGAATCCCTTATTCATCAGCGATGACTCTTAACTTTTCTTACAATCTTTATTATTCTTAATGGTTAAATTTTTGACGCAAAGGTTTTATTGTGACTATGTTGATCCAAGGAAGCAAAGAAGGAATCAACAAGTTGATTGGATGAAGCTAACTGGAAAATGTCAATATTTCAAAATTTCCACTCATTACTCATTACTCATTACTCATCATTCCAGGCTCAGCGTAATATTCATATGTGATTCTATAATTTCAATCAGGATTTCAAAAAGTGTTTGTCCTTTTCCTTCGATCAATTCATTTAATTTCTGTTGAATGAGTTCTGTATTGAAGGGTTTTCCCTGTCTAATCTTGTTTTCATAGAATTCACGGGTGGCCTTAAAGCCTAAGTCTTCTTTTGACTTTTCTGATTCTTTCCAGATGATTTCAATTTCTTCTTTGCCTTCGATTACTCCAAACCCTCCGTAAAGGATGTCATCAAAACCATCTAATGTCCCTACTTTCCAGTCTGTATCTTTCATCAGAACACTGGAAACTTCTTCGTAGAAACCTCTTAAAGACGAAAAATGACCGCCATGGATGACGATCATTTTTCTTGTATTGTTATTTGAAGTATTCAACACCGTTTTTGAATATGTTGTGATAATTCGCGGTTGGTATATTCTTCATGAGACCTTCTGCAAAACGTTCAGGATGGCCCATTCTTCCGTAGATTTTTCCACATGGACTGGTGATTCCTTCAATTCCGAATAATGAATTATTAGGATTGAATGGCATTCCGTGTGCGATGTTTCCGTCAAGATCAATGTATTGGGTAGCAATCTGCCCGTTTTCATACAATTTCTTAATCTCTTCTTCTGAAGCCATAAAACGTCCTTCTCCGTGGGAAATAGGAATAGTGAAAGTTTGTCCTTTCATTCCTTTTAACCAAGGGCTTTCGTCATTCACTACTTTTACAGTAACCATCTGAGAGATGTGTCTTCTGATAGCATTATGAGCTAACGTTGGAGAGTTTTCATCCAGATCTTTGATTCTTCCGTAAGGTAACAATCCTGATTTCACAAGCGCCTGGAATCCGTTACAGATCCCGATAATCATTCCGTCTCTGTCTAATAATTCGTGAACTGCATTTTTCATTTTCTCGTTTTTCAGAACGTTGACAATGAATTTTGCAGAACCATCCGGCTCATCTCCGGCAGAGAAGCCTCCTGAGAAGGCCAGAATCTGAGAAGTTCTGATCTCTTCCACCCATGCATCAATGCTTTCATCCAGTAACTGATGATTGATATTGATTAAAGGCAAGCTGCTTACTACAGCGCCTTCTTTCTGGAATGCATTCAGCGTGTCGTACTCACAGTTGGTTCCCGGGAAGACCGGAGCAAATACTTTCGGCTGTGCGATTCCGTGCTTTTTAATGATGATATTTCTTGGATGGATTGAGTTTGATTTTTCATCAATTTCAACCGTGATCTTTTCTTTTTCTACTGTTGGGAAAAGGTTTTCGAAAGTACCCGTAAAACTGGATTCGAGATTTGAAATTTGAAATTTGAAATTGTTGATGCTCAAAGTTTCATCCTCAACTACTTTTCCAATCAACTGAAGGTTTACAGCGCTTAATTCTTCTTTAGCTTCAATGATCAGGCTACCAATATTTTTCGCCAATAAAATACTTTCATCAGCATTGATTTCAGCACCTAATCTGTTTCCGAAGCTCATTTTTGCTAAGGCTACTGCCAGACCTCCTTCTTTTACTGTTTTTACAGAAACAATTTTTCCTGCTTTGATGTTTTCGAAAATGAATTCAAAAGCTTCTTTTAAAGCATCATAGTTTGGAAGTCCGCTTTCCTGAGCAACGTGATTGAAGAAATACAGTTTGTTCCCTGCACTTTTCAATTCAGGAGAGATGATATTTTCTTTATCTCCGTTGGCACATGCAAAAGAAATCAAGGTCGGCGGAACATTCAGATCCTGGTAGGTTCCACTCATGGAATCTTTTCCTCCGATGGCTGCAAGACCTAAATTGATCTGTGCATCGTAAGCTCCTAAAAGTGATGCTAGAGGTTTACCCCATTTTTCAGGATTTTGCCCTAATTTTTCGAAGTATTCCTGGAAGCTTAATCTGATGTTTTTATAATCACCTCCCATCGCCACAATCTTCGCCACACTCTCTACGACAGCATAAGATGCTCCTAATAGTGAATTTTGTTTTGAGATTTCAGCATCGAATCCCCAGCTTGCCAGAGAAACAGTTTTTATATCTTTTGCTCCTAAGATCGGCAGTGTCTGCACACTTCCTTCCATAAGGGTCTGCTGATATTTCCCTCCTAAAGGCATTGCTACTGTAGTGGCTCCAATTGAAGAGTCGAACATTTCAAGCAATCCTTTCTGGGAAGCTACATTTTTATCTTTTAAGATGTTCAGGAAGTTTTCTGCTGTGAAAGCTTTTGTTTCTTCTTTTACTTCTTCAAGATGAGTGATCTTCACTTCCTGAGATTTTGAACATCCGTTGGTATCTAAGAAAGCTCTTGAAAGGTCTACAATTTTGTCACCTTTCCAGAACATCTGCATTCTTCCTGAATCTGTCACTTTTGCTACTTCTACCGCAACAATATTTTCAGCTTCACAGAATCTGATGAATTTTTCTTTATCCTGAGGATCCACAACTACCGCCATTCTTTCCTGAGATTCGGAAATAGCCAGCTCGGTTCCGTTTAATCCTTCGTATTTTAATGGTAATACATCAAGGTTTACTTCTAAAGAGTCTGCAATTTCACCGATTGCTACAGAGACACCTCCTGCTCCGAAGTCGTTTGATTTTTTGATCAGCTTCGTCACTTCAGGATTTCTGAATAGTCTCTGAATTTTGCGCTCTTCTACAGCATTTCCTTTCTGAACTTCCGAACTCATGGTGTGGATAGAAGTTTCGTCCTGCTCTTTTGAACTTCCGCTTGCTCCTCCTACTCCGTCACGACCTGTTGCACCTCCTAAAATGATGATTGAATCACCGTTAGCAGGTTTCTCACGTCTTACCCAATCTACAGGAACGGCTCCGGTTACGAAACCAACTTCCATTCTTTTAGCTTTATAGCCTTCGTCATAGATTTCAGAAACCATTGTCGTAGCAAGACCAATCTGGTTACCGTAAGAAGAATATCCGTTGGCAGCCTGCTTTGTAATCGTTTTCTGAGGTAATTTTCCTGGTAATGTCTTATCTACAGATTCTAAAACATCTGCAGCACCCGTTAATCTCATTGCCTGGAAAACAAAAGATCTTCCGGATAACGGATCTCTGATAGCACCTCCCAAGCAAGTAGATGCTCCACCAAACGGTTCAATTTCCGTAGGGTGATTGTGCGTTTCGTTTTTGAATAATAAATACCAAGGTTCTTTTTTACCATCATATTCTGCTTCAATCTGGATCGTACATGCATTGATCTCATCAGAAATAACAAGGTTATCAAGATTCCCTGTTTTATGGAAATATTTACCGCATACTGTTGCCAGGTCCATTAAGGAAATTGGCTTTAGCTCACGGCCTAAGAATTTTCTTTTCTCGATATAATCATTGAAAATCGTTTCCAATGTGTGTTTGAACTGACCTTCAAACTGAATATCTGACAATTCTGTCTCGAATGTTGTGTGACGACAGTGGTCGCTCCAATACGTGTCTAATACTTTTAATTCTGTTTCCGTAGGATTTCTTTCTTCAGTTTTGAAATATTCCTGAATGAATTTCAGGTCATCCAATCCTAATGCAAAACCATGATTGTTGTAGAAATTTTCAAGTTCAGCATCATTGAAATTGATGAAATTTTCGTGGATGATTACTTTTGACGGGGTTTCATCTGCAGGAATATCCAGAATGGATAAGTCTTTTTCCTGAGATTCTACTTTGTTGATCAGAAGGTCTTTGATTTTAACCAAATCCGCTTCAGAAACTCCTTCAAATTCGATTAATTTTCCACTTCTTACTTTTGATTTTTCATTTTCAGTCAGCAAAGCGATACACTGTTGTGCAGAATCTGCTCTCTGATCATACTGACCAGGCAAAAATTCCATTCCGAAGTGAATAGCTTTTGCAGGGTTTTCTGTATGTAAAATATCAGTAACAGGGTCTACGAAAGTGTTGTTCACCACTTTTTCAAATTCTCCGTCGTTCAGGTTGAAAATATCATACACATTGTATACTTTCACACTTTGAACTGCCGGAACCACCGCTTTTACTTCATCAAAAATTTTTGGACTTTCAACATCGAAAATTCCTCTTTTTTCTACGAAAATTCTTTTGTTATTAGACATTAGATGTCAGATTTTTAATATTAGATTTATTTTTTATTTTCAAATTTATTTCTTGCTATCTCTATTGAACGATGCAATTTTTCAAGCAAAACTTTTTCTGAAGGTAAGATAAGTAAATATTCTGCTACTTTTATATTATCCCCTTCCAGATTCATGAGTTCTATATGTTCGGAATTTTTCCCGGAACAAAGGATTAAACCAATGGGAGGGTTTTCACCTTCTACTTTTTCATATTTATTAAGGTATGAGAGATAAAGCTCCATCTGCCCTTTATGGCTGGCTTCAAACTCACCTAATTTCAGTTCGATAACGACCAAGGATTTTAGTTTCCTGTGATAGAAAAGTAAATCCAGGTAGTAATCTCTGTTATCTATTGTGATTCTTTTCTGTCTTGAAAGAAATGCAAAATCACTTCCCAATTCAGAAATGAATTTTTGAAGTTCCACGATAATGGCTTCTTCTAAATCTTTTTCAGAAAAGGTATCCTTCAATTCTAAAAAATCAAGAAAATAGGGATCTTTAAAAACCAAATCAGGGTTTAAAATATTACTTTCAGACCAGTTTTTCAGTTCTTTATCTATTATTTCCTCAGGTTTTTTACTTATTGCTGTTCGTTCAAAAAGCAGAGAATTGATTTTCTCTCTTAAGACTCTGACACTCCAGTTTTCAATTTTACAAACTTCAAGATAAAAGTTTCTTTTAGTATCTTGTGAAATAGGAATGAGGAGTAAAAAATGGGTCCATGATAATTGTCGCATCGCTGATGCGACAATATTAAAATCACTGAATACAGACGCAAACTGCATCATTTTCCGGATATTTTTCTCAGAAAATGAATTTCCAAATTCTAACGTAAGTTGTTGAGAGATTTGTACAATAACTTCTTTACCATACTCTGCTCTCTTATTATCTAAAACATCTTCATTTATTCTTTTTCCTATCTCCCAGTACAAAACCACCATTGCCGAGTTTACCTGAGCAGCGACCTGACTTCTTGTCTTGTCTACCAGCTCCTTAAGATCGGTCATTAATTGTTGATGATTCTGATTCTGTAACATTATTAAAAATTAGATGTCAGATTTTTAATATTAGATTTATTTTTCTTTTTACTGAGTTAAAGTTTCTTTCTTTAAACCCATCTATATTGGAAATTTTTGAAAGAGATTTTCCCTCCAATCATTATTCTGTACAAATTTAAAGGAATAAGTCGTATTTTCTTCAAATTTGACCTATAGAATTTCCAATTTTATCTTTATTTGTTTATAAATTTATTCGGATTATCCTTGTGTTCTTTCTGAAAATCCTCAGCATTTTTTATTTCTTCTTTCAGCCAGTTTTCAAAAGGAACTTTCTTTTCATTAAAATCCTCAATGGCATAAAATGTTTTACCATCTTCTGAAACCAGGAATTTGAAACGGTAAAGCATATCCAAATCTTTCTTCTTGTGATTATAGGTATTCACCTGATAATACGGAAAGTTTTCTTTTGGTCTTTCCACAATTTCAAAAAACAGATTCTTTTCTTTTTCAGACAGTTTATTATAAAAGTTCACATAATAAAGATCTGAAAGCTTTTTCTTCTGTTTTTCAAAGAACTGAAGGATATTCTTCTCCTTTTCATTGTACTGAAACGGATTCGGGTAGTATTTTCCGTCTATTTCAACATCATTTCCAGACTGTTTTGCAACTGGCTGAACAGTTTCTCCTTTGACATTCATCACACCCCATTTTCCGCCTACAATGGATCTGTGCTCGTCATTTGTTTTTTCCCAGTCGCAGCCATCACAAAATGCAGCATATCCATAATTAAAGGGGGATGCAAAATCATGCTCAGCTTCAATAATGATCTTTCCGTTTCGGTCTGCAAATCCTACTTTACCATTTTTAACCAATCTTCTTAGTCCTTCAGAGAAATAATCTGCTCCATTGTCATAAAGGAAAGGCTGATACAGGAATTTCCCATTTCTGTCATACACATAGCCCCATGCATTTTTCTCCGGTTTTTCGCCTTCTTTACTGCCATCAAAAAGAATGGTTTCTCCTTCTACAGGATCTCCATCTTTAAGGAATGAAAAGACTTTGAACTGTGCAGGAACAATTATTTTTCCTGCTTTATCTTTTACTCCTACTAAAGAATCTTTGGATTTGAAATAATGTAAATCTTCTTTAGTCTGAGAAAAAGAAAGGATTGGTATCAGTATGATGGTTAAAAGTATTTTTTTCATTGAATTGGAAATGGTTTCAAAGCTTAATTTACTCGTCTTTAGTGAGATCTGTTTTCTTACGCGAATTTACAATAATATAATACTTATTAGCAACATCATAGTCTATAGAATTGTTTAGCTTCCACTTTTGATAACCTTCATAATCAAACTGATGATTTTCTGGCGGACTTAATAAATAGTTATACTGCTCCATTAAATATTCGTCTGTGAAACCATCATTTCTAAGTTTTGTGAAGAACGAAATCAATTTATCTACTGTGAAATTACCTTCTTTAATTGGTGTGGAATTTTTTTTCGTCTTATAATCTATAAAACCATTAATTCCCGCCATGTGAAAATCTAAAAGGATTCCAGGAATTCCTGAAGCTCTTTCATATTTATCAATATTCTCATATATCCATTTCATCTTATTTGTAGCACTACTCATGGTGATTCTTAATAATATCGTGTCACGAGCAGCAACAGGTGCATAAATAATATTTGAATATCTTGTTAAAGGATTATTTTGTACAATTTTTGCTGGTTGTAAATTCTTTAAAAATTCGTCATGCATTTTATCCAGAACTAAAGTATCATTCCCTTTTTGGCTTATTTCTGAAATAAAAATCCAAAAACCCGCATCATACACTCTTACATTAATCAGTCTGTTAAGATGGTTAAAATAGCTGCTGATTCCGTGAAGCTTGAACTTTCCTTCTTTAAAGGTTACTCCTTTATTTACTTTTTCACTTTCTTTAGGAGTATATTTTCTTTCAGCTAAATCTCTATAATAATGATTTAAAAGCCTTTCTTCATCAAGAAAAGCCGGAATAATTTTGAATTTAAATAATACATCGTTACTCTTATTTTCATATTCTGCAGCAAAAACGCTGTCATTTTTAGAGTTTGTAAACAATGCCGTTCTGGAAAAGTCACCCAAACTAACAGGAGCGGTCATCCCTGAAACCATATGGCTAAAATCGGCATCGGATCTGATTTTTTTATTCGGTTTTAAATCCTGAGAAAATATCATCACAGGAAATAAAGATAAAATAAAAAACAGGTAAATCTTCATACGAATTAAATAAAATATGCAGCCCAAAAGACTGCATATTGTTTTATACTTTAAGATCAGCTTCCAATCCTATTAAGTCTTTGTTTTGGTCTATAATCGGCTGCACTTCATTTTTGATGAATTCCTCCGTCTGGATCGGCGCGAAACCAATAAAGTTTTTAGGATCTAAAACTTCTTTCAGTTTTGATTTGTCTAGTTTTAAAGAATCATCATTCAGGATTCTTTCGATAAGGTCGTTTTCTTTTCCTTCTTCTTTCACTTTTTTGGAAGCTTCCATAGAGTGAACTCGGATCACCTCGTGGATTTCCTGACGGTCACCACCCGCTTTTACCTCTTCCATGATGATGTATTCTGTTGCCATGAAAGGAAGTTCCTCCATAATGTGCTTGTTGATTCTGTTTGGATAAACAACGATTCCGTTCATGATGTTGTTCCAGATCAAAAGAATAGCATCCACGGCCAAAAACGCCTGAGGAATTGTTAATCTCTTGTTGGCAGAGTCGTCCAATGTTCTTTCAAACCATTGTGTAGAGGCTACCATTGCAGAACTTGTTGTCAGAGACATTACATATTTTGCCAATGCTCCGATTCTTTCGCTTCTCATTGGATTACGCTTGTAAGCCATCGCCGATGAACCAATCTGGTTTTTCTCGAATGGTTCTTCAATTTCCTTAAGGTTTTGAAGCAGACGTAAATCGTTTGTGAATTTGTGTGCTGACTGTGCAATATTTCCCAATAAAGCAACTACTTTCGCATCGATTTTTCTATCGTAAGTCTGTCCGGAAACTCCGAACACTTTATCGAAGCCGAATCTTTTTGAAAGTTCTTTATCTAAGTGTTTTACTTTGGAATAATCTCCGTTGAAAAGCTCAAGGAAACTTGCAGCAGTTCCTGTTGTTCCTTTTACTCCTCTGAAACGAAGGGTTTCAA
Source organism: Chryseobacterium sp. X308 (assembly GCF_020733145.1). Classification (NCBI taxonomy): domain Bacteria; kingdom Pseudomonadati; phylum Bacteroidota; class Flavobacteriia; order Flavobacteriales; family Weeksellaceae; genus Chryseobacterium; species Chryseobacterium sp. X308. Next base: position 1,842 of record NZ_JAJFZH010000031.1, on the reverse strand, counting down.
GGAAGAAATCCAATTCTTCGATGTCAAGAACCAAACTCTGTAACCAAAGCGTAGCTCTTTTCCCAACTGTTGTCAACTGAGCCGGCTGGAAGTGTGTGAATCCTAAAGTGGGAAGGTCTTTATATTGAATAGCAAAGTCTGCTAAGTTCTTCATGACGTTAACCAACTTTTTCTTTAAGATTAAAAGTCCGTCACGGATTTGGATTAAGTCTGTATTGTCTCCTACAAAAGCTGAAGTTGCTCCCAGGTGGATAATTCCTTTTGCTGAAGGCGCCACATCCCCATAAGCGTGAACGTGAGCCATTACATCATGACGGAATTTTTTCTCATACTCTGCTGCTTTCTCATAATCGATGTTTTCAGCATTAGCTTTTAACTCAGCGATCTGCTCGTCTGTAATTTCAAGTCCAAGGTCTTTTTCGATTTCAGCAAGAGCTATCCAAAGCTTTCTCCAATTCTGGAATTTGTTATTGTGTGAGAAGTTAAATAACATTTCTTCACTGGAGTAGCGTTCTTCCAATGGATTTTTGTAGGAATTCATTCGTTCTTTTACTTTTTAGATGTACAAAAATACGGTTTTTCATTGAGAGATGAAAATCCAGATTTGATGATTTTCATTCATAATTTATACTTATACTTTTGCCTTGAAGCAAAAGTATACAAAAGTTCAAGACGGGAATCATCCGCTAAAAATTTAAATGTACTCCTAAAATTTCCAAACTCGCATGGATCATCCGGTTCTGCTTCGGTTCTAAATACATCCCATGCTCAGACAGTGGAAATTTTTTAACGGATTACATTGAAATTTTCTTGACGCTTCTGATTCCTAAGTCAGATATTAATAAGTAGCATGTTAATTTTTAATACTAGAAACTAATACTATCTCTTGTTCTATTTATAACCATGTTCAAGGCGAGACTAGCTGCCGAACCTTTTCTTTTTAATATATCGCAGATAGAAATATAGGATTATAGAAATTAGAATTGCAATGACTATTTTCAGATATACACGAAGAGGAATGTTGTGACTGCTGGCTAATACCATTAATAAATAAAAGACACAGATTAAAAAAGAAGTAAAACAAATAATTTGTAAAATATTTATTATGATTTTCATTTATACTTTTGCCTTGAAGCAAAAGTATACAAAAGTTCAAGACTGGAATCATCCGCTAAAAATTGGAATGTACTCCTAAAATTTCCAAACTCGCATGGATCATCCGGTTCTGCTTCGGTTCTAAATACATCCCATGCTCAGACAGTGGAAATTTTTTAACGGATTACATTGAAATTTTCTTAACGCTCCTGATTCCTAAGTCGGGTATTAATGAGTACCATACTACTTTTTAAATGACTGGTGGCTAATACCATTTACACAAATTAAAAAAGAACTAAAACAAATACCCTGTGAAATATTTATTATGATTTTCATTTATACTTTTGCCTTGAAGCAAAAGTATGCAAAAGTTCAAGACGGGAATCATCCACTAAAAATTTGAATGTACTCCTAAAATTTCCAAACTCGCATGGATCATCCGGTTCTGCTTCGGTTCTGAGTAAGTCCAATGCTCAGACAGTGGAAATTTTTTAACGGATTACATTGAAATTTTCTTAACGCTCCTGATTCCTAAGTCAGACATTAATAAGTAGCATGTTAATTTTTAATATTAGAAACTAATACTATCTCTTGTTCTATTTATAACCATGCTCTAGGCGAGACTAGTTGCCGAACCTTTTCTTTTTAATATATCGCAGATAGAAATATAGGATTATAGAAATTAGAATTGCAATGACTATTTTCAGATATACACGAAGAGGAATGTTGTGACTGCTGGCTAATACC
>NZ_JAJFZH010000030.1:0-34776 GCF_020733145.1 Chryseobacterium sp. X308 | reverse complement strand
AAGTAATAAGAGTCTCCGGTGTAGTATAGCTGGTATAATTGGTCTGTACCGAAGTATTATTCATTGGCGGAACTCCAAGGTTCGAAGAGGTAACTGTTACATTCGAAATATGGTCATTTGTACCGGTACCTGTCATTTGACAGTAAGTTAATGGAGGTGTTGTGAATGTTACTGTTGACGAGTAAGACCCTGTAGAACCGTTACAAGTGGTAGAAACCTGAACATCATAATTAGTCTGTTCTGTAAGACCGGTAATTCCATAGAAGTTCTGACCTGCAGGGACTGTAGCGGTTTGCCACACTCCACCCGGAGCAACTCTCCATCTGATATTATAAGTAGCTCCTGCAGTAGCAACCCATGATACTGTTGCTGTAGTAGCTCCGATATTATTTACTGTAATATTTGTTGGAGCGGCCGTTGAACAAGGCTGAGCATCTACAAATTTTACTGCATAATCTTCTACCTCTCCCTGAGTGAATGTACCACAAGGGTTAGCATTATCAAAATATCTCATTACTACACGCATACGGGTAGGAAGAGTTCCTGTATACACGTTACCACTTGCAACGGTAGGTACTGAGAAAGTAGCCGTTACAGGAGTAGTTGAATTGTATGTGGTATTAAGAATTCTTTCACTGGTTTCAAATGTTCCGTTTCTGTTAAAGTCTACCCAGGCTGAAACTGCATATGAAGAAGGAGAACCCGGCCAGTATTTGTTTACAGAAATTTTATTATTTGCTGAACCTCTTTCAAAGATCACTACTCTTGTAGCATCTGGTGTATAATCTTTATAATTGTCAGATCCTGAATTACTCATCATAATAGGAGTATTCGTAGGGGTAACAGTTACATTATTAATATATCCGCTTGTTGCAGTATTGCTTGTAGGACCTGCTGTACAATAAGTAAGAGTAGGTGTTGTAAAGGTAACAGTAGGTGAGAATGCACCTGTTACTCCTCCACAAACAGTGGCTACCTGTACATCGTATGCAGTCTGTTCCAATAATCCTGTAAGTATCTGATTACTGATTAATGGTGTATTTACTGCAATCTGCTGCCATGCTCCGGAAGGAGAAACTCTGTATCTTACTATATAAGTAGCTCCTGTAGTTGATGTCCATGTAACATTCGCTGAAGAAGGAGTTACGTTATTAACCATGATATTAGATGGTGGTGCTGTAGAACATCCAGCCAAATCGATAAGTTTTACTGCATAGTCTTCAGTTTCACCATAATAATAAGTTCCACAAGCACTAATTGGGCTGTATTCATTTAATACAACACGCATTTTTGTAGTCAGGTTTCCTGTATAAGCACCACCGGCAGCAGTTGGTACTGTAAATGTAGCAGTAACCGGAGTTGTTGTGTTACTTGGTGAAGTAAGTACTCTTTCACTCGCTTCAAAAACACCATTACGGTTAAAGTCAATCCAAACTCCTGTCAAGAAGCCGTACTGGTAGCCTGGCCACGTTTTTGAAACTGAAACGGTAGCTGTACCTCCTCTTACCAAAGTAACTACTCTTGCAGGATCTGTACTGTAATCTGTATAGCCACTCTGACCGGAGTTGCTGTACATAGACGGAGCACCTTGTGCATTTACAGAAACCTGATTGATATATCCATCAATATAGGTACTCGTAGCAGCGGAGTTACAATAAGTAAGTGCAGGAGTTGTAAAGTTGACGCTGGAAGAGAATGCTCCCTGTGTTCCTCCACAGACAGTAGCTACCTGAACTTCATACTGAGTCTGCTCAGTTAATCCGGTAATAATCTGGTTTGCGACCATAGGAGTTGTGACATTGATTGTTGTCCAAGCTCCTCCTGATACAGGTCTGTATCTTACAACATAAGTGGCACTTGCAGAAAGGTACCAGCCTATATTAGCAGAAGTTGTTGTCAGGTTTGAAACTGTAATATTGGTAGGCGGGGCTGTTGAACAAGCCGGAAGCGGGTGGCTTTCCAACTGTATTCTGGGAATATCTGCAAGTCTGTCTTTTGCAGAAGGAGGTGCTGCAGGATCAGGATTTGCGCCATCTTCATAATAGATGATCCCCCTGTTTGCTCCTGCATTGTATGATCCCCAGGCCGTACCTGGAGAAGATGCATAATCAGGAGTTTTTTCATTTACAGCAACCACAAGGTTGTCTGTTCCATTCCATAAAAATGGTGTAGACAATTGAAGAGTTACCCAGCTTCCATTAGTTAAGTTAGGTAAAACTCCGTCAAACACCTGAGTCATGGAACTTACCGGAATCCAGCTTGTATTGGAGGCAAAGTTATTCTGGGTTGTGTTTCCCATATATACCACCCAATCCTTATATACAGCCTGAGAGGCTGCAACGGTGGTGGAATAAAACTTTATAGCCGTGATATAGTTCGACGTACCTATAGCAGTCGTAAGTTCTGCAGCAGTATAAATCTGCTGAGAATAACTATACCCATAATAGGAACGTATGGGGAGATACACAGAGGTACCCGTTCCTGTCCCGATCTGGCCTGCCTGAGCCGAGACTTTGGATACAAAGCCTGTGCAAATCAAACAGAGAAACAGAATTAAAGAGGTAAAGAATTTCTTCATAATGTTTTCATTATAATATTAATCACACAAATCTAATCATTTTTATTATTAATTTATAAGTGTATTCGTGTTTTTTTTGAAAAAAAATAACGAATTCAACACTAATGCTTTAAATAAACAAATCCCCGGGAATTCCCGGGGATTGACTAATATTTAAAGGTTATCTTTATTTCTTGATAAATTTAGATTTGAATTGTTCAATTCCTTTATCATCAATGGTAATTATATAACCACCTTTCACTAAAGCTGAAACATTTACTTTTCCATTATTGATATTTCCCCTGTCCACTAATTGTCCGGCAGCACTATAAATTTTATAAGTTGCTTTATCTGAAACTTTAGTAATATTTAAAACATCAGTTGCAGGATTTGGATAAATCTGAATACCATTATTTTTAACATCGTTTTCAGAAGTAGAAAGGTTACCTGTGATCACTACATTATAGTCTTCAATTTCTCCATATTGGAAGTTAACATCACATACATATTCTGCAGGTAATGACAGACCAACGTTTCCATTTCCGGTTCCGGCACCTACATAGAATGCCACAACTCTCATTCTTAATGGCTGTCCTTCTACTGCATTACTTGGAATCGCAAAGTTTCCACTTACTACCGTTGATGGCTGTGTTAAGGTCACAGGATAATTCAATACTCTTTCTGAATCACTGAAAACACCATCCTTGTTAAAGTCAATAAATGCTGCTACAGCATCGTAATCTGCAACATCAGGATTCCCCACTTTAACAGATATAGGATACGTATTTCCTTTTGTTAAGTTAATCTGAAGAGCTGAATTTGTTGTATAGTTTGTATAGGTACTGTTTGCAGAAGTATTATTTACATTCGCTACTGTTACATTCGCAATATACTCATAGTTTGCCTGAGCTGTAGAAGCTGTACAATAAGTAAGAGCAGGTGTACTGAAGTTTACAGAAGCAGAATATGTTCCTACTGTAGTACCGCAAACTAAAGCTACCTGAACTTCATACGTTGTATCATCAATTAAATTGCTAAGGTTGATTGAAGGAACTGTTGTATCAGCTTCAGTCCAAACTGTTGTACCTACTTTTCTATAACGTACTTTATAAGTTGCACCAGTATAAGACATCCAGGATACACTTCCTGAAGACACGGTGATATTGCTTACCACAACGTTAGTTGGCGCAGCACTGCTACAAGCAGATAGAGGTGCGATAGTAACAGGTCCTACTGCATAGAAAACATTTCCTATTGAAGAAACTCTTACTTTAATAATCTGACCGTTCAATGAAGAAGGGAAAGTAAAGTTTTCAGTTCCGTCGTTAGGTGTTGAAGCAGATAATACAGTCCAGTTTGTACCGTTATCTGTAGTATAGTCAATTTTTACATTTGTAACATTATAAGGAGCTGCATTGGTATTGGCAACAATCCATTGAATTGGAGTTGGCGTATTCACATCAGCATATTGGTTAGCTAATCTGAAAGGACCATTATCTCCTACAACAATAGTCTGAATTTTAAAAGCAGATTGCTGTTGAGCTACATTGGAATTATTATCTCTTACCGTTAATGCAAAATTTGTAGTTCTTGCCTTAGTAGATACGGCTTCCCATGTATTGTTCGCGTTATTTAAAACTCCGCTCATTACAGAAGTAAATTTCGGGAAGTATCTTGTCGGGCTTGCGTTTGGAGCGGCAGATCTGAATGAAGCTCCTGATGTTGTATTTCCTAAGTTATACTTATCAATAGAAACTGAAGCATCATCTACCTCTTCCCATGAATAAGTCATTGGGTCATTTTCAGGATCTGTAGCAGAACCTGTTAAAGCAAAAGCGGTACCTTTAGGTATAGTATATGTTGGCAAATCAGCAATTACCGGTGGATTGTTGGTAATTGTAGTTTCTACATCACAAGTTTTTGCAATTAAATTAGCCTGCACCTGACCGATACTTGCTTTATGGAAATAAGGATCAGAGTTTTGCTGAACATCTGTATCAGGACCTGTAATACCTGCATATCCCATGATGGTAGTTCCTGAACCTGGTTCCATATTTACTCCGCTTCCCTCAAGATTATGAGAGAAAGTATGGTTAGCTCCTAACTGGTGCCCCATTTCGTGTGCAACGTAATCGATATCAAAGCTGTCACCAGACGGAATTCCATTCGCCGGAGAAGTAAATCCTGAACCTTTTCCTTTAGGAACTGTAGTTGTAGGATTGATACATACACACCCGATACATCCGGCGTTTCCTCCACCTCCTGATTTACCGAACAAGTGTCCGATATCATAGTTGGTATCTCCAACATTGGCTGTCAAAGCTCCTTGTAACTGTGTATTCCATGCACCTTGTGCCCCAGTTGCAGCAGCGGCATACGGATCTGTAGCCGGATCAATATAAATTACATTTGGGAAATTCTGTAAATTCAAATGCAGAGCAAAATCTTTTTCAAAAACTCCGTTTACTCTGGTCAGAGTATTGTTGATAGCAACTAATGCAGGAGCTCTTTTCTGATCATCTGTAGCGGTAGCAGGTACACCAGCAAGTGTCATAAAGTATTGAGTGTACTCCCCTGTAACAGACATTGCCAATCTCATTGTTCTGTATTTTTTATCAGAACTCTTGTTGAAAGTTGTTGGTTGATTAGAGAATGACTGCCCATTTTTCAATAGAGCATCTATTTCCTTCTTAGCAGCAGGAGATTCTTCTGTAGAACATAGGAAACCGTTCTTATCCTTTTTTGTTTTAGGATGAACAGCGTAAACCGTTTTGTCTGCTGATGCCGGATCGATAAATTCATATTTATCTCCATGGATAATCATTGACTGAAAATCGTTAGGAGCGATACTGAATCTTAAATATTTGGTAGGGTCGTCGACACTTGTTCCAACATAAGATCCCAATTCATACTTGTCTGCCAGTTCTTTTACGACTACCGGAAAACTGTATACATTAAACCTTTCAATCTTCCCACTCATAGTAGGAAGAGAAATTACTACAGGAGTGGAATTGGCTCCCATTTCCTGTGCATTCTTCAGCTGAGATCTCAGTAAGTTCAGGTCCAGTTTATAGTACCCGTTACCTCTTACATTAGATTGATCTACTCTAAATCCTGTACTTCTTTTGTTGTCGTCTCCTTTTTTAAGAGAAGTAGGCGTCCATTGCCCGAACACTGCCCCTCCTATAAAAGTAAACATTAAAGCAGTAAATACTCTTTTCATAAATTAAAACACAATTATAATTTCCGCCAAATATAGCTATTTTATAACTCACACAAATAAAATAAGGTATTATTTTTTAACATTATACATTCAATAAGTATATTTATTAAAAAAAATACAAACTTTAGAATGACCTAAAGTTTGTATTTTATGTATTTTAAAACTTATGTATTACTATTTTTAAAACTTATAAGCAATATTCCATGCAAACCCCATATTAAACTTTGAGGAACTTCTTCCAAAACCGGGAACGATCATTGGAGAGATATCATCCTGTTTGGAAGTGTAAACCATATATCTTGGCTGAAGATTTACATCTATATAAAAATTTGAATTAAATAATTGCACTCTTCCCCCCAACGTACCTTCAAGCCAGAAAGAAGACTGAGAGGATGAAGGAAATGCTTCAGAGGAATTACTTCCTCCAAATCCGCGAACGGGGATTGCCATATATTCCTGGTTATAGAATGATCCTGCTGCTTTTCCACCAGCATAAAATCCGTTGAATTCATTCTCTGCATCTTTTGCCAGCATATAGAAAGCCCCCAACTTAACGAAGGGACCGCTTGCTTTTGCATCGTAACCATTCTTCTGATACACATTCTTTTCAAAACCTGCTTCCGCAATAGCATGCAGATTTCCTTTTATCTTTGACGAAATAAATCCCTGATACAGTTTTCTGTCTGAAAAGAATCCGGCTCCGGTGTTCAGAACATCAAGCCCAACCATAAAATTGGGTTCATATTTCTCATGAACTTTCTTCTCTGCTTCCTTTTTTTTCTCTTGCCCCCAGCTTATTATTCCCAATAAACTAAAAAGAAAGGTAAAGATTAGTCTTGTCTTCATTCTCTATTTGATTTTGCCCGGCTTCCAGTTTCAGAACAGGATTCGGAGTTACTAATTCTGAACTTAAATTCTCATAAGATTTTTTGATTCCGCACCCCGGAGATACATAGGTAGACTTTGTACTATAGCTGATTCTTACATGAGACTCCGGGCCTTTGAATCTGGTTTTGAAATAAACATCCGTATAGGGTGAGTTGTCTACACGTAAAGGAATTAACCTGGAATCAATGTTGGCAAGTTTTCCCAAATCCACCTTTCCTCCGCCATAGTCTACTGATACATACAATGTATCTATGGTTGTATCCTTTCCTTCCGCCAATGTTCTGAAACCGACCTTCATTCTGGGAGTTCCTTCTCCGCTTTCACAGATATCATCATCTCCGCCGCAGGAAAAAAGCATTCCTAGAAAGCAGATTGCTATGAGAAATTTAAAGTACTTCATATTAAGATTTGAAATTCAAATTTAAATAATTTATTTTTTAACAAGCAATGCAATGTTCTCAACATGGTGCGTTTGCGGGAACATATCAACCGGTAAAATCTTTACTAAAGTATAATGATCTTTCATCAGGGCAAGATCTCTCGCCTGTGTTGCTGAGTTACAGCTTACATAAACTACTTTTTCAGGTGAAAGTTTTAAAATCTGCTCTACAACCTTCTGGTGCATTCCATCTCTTGGAGGATCCGTGATTAGCACATCTGCTTTAGGGTGGCTGGCCATAAATTCATCATTGAAAATATCTTTCATATCTCCACAATAGAACGTTGTATTTGTCAATCCGTTCAATGCGGCGTGTTCTATAGCTGCGTCTATGGCTTCCTGTACAGATTCTATTCCGATCACCTGTTTTGCATTTCTTGCTACATACTGGGCAATTGTTCCTGTTCCTGTATAAAGGTCATACACTACTTCATCTCCTTTAAGATCTGCAAACTCCAATGTTTTTCTGTATAGCTCCAGCGCCTGTTTGTAGTTGGTCTGAAAGAATGATTTCGGGCCGATTTTAAACTGCAGTCCGTCCATTTCTTCCATAAGGTAACCTTCCCCGAAATATACATTGATATTTAAATCATAAATAGAGTCATTCTGCTTAGGATTAATAGCATACACCAATGTTTTAATCTGCGGGAATTTTTCTAATAAGAATTCAAAAAGTTTTTCTCTGTTTTCTTTTTCTTCTCTGTAAAGCTGGAAAAGAACCATCCACTCTCCTTTGGAGTTCTGTCTCATCATTAAGGTTCTTAAGAATCCTTCCTGATTTCTCACATCAAAAAAGTCAAGGCCAGTGTTAACGCCATATTCTTTTACAGCCAGTCTAATGGCATTGGAAGGATCTTCCTGAAGGAAACACTCTTTCAAATCAAGAATCTTGCTCCACATTCCCGGAATATGAAAACCTAAGGCATCTTTGCTTCCGAAATTTTCTTCGGAGCTGATTTCATATTGAGTAAGCCACCTCGCATTAGAGAAGGAAAACTCCATTTTATTTCTATAAAAATATTGTTCTTCAGATCCTAGAATCGGCACCGTTTCAAAGTCATCAATTCCTCCGATTCTTTTGATATTATTGTAAACTTCTTCCTGTTTAAAATCAAGCTGTTTTTCATAGCTCATATTCTGCCACTTGCACCCTCCGCAGGTACCGAAGTGAATACATTTAGGCTCAACTCTGTACGGTGATTTTTCAAGTACTTCAATGGCTTCGCCTTCATAGTATTTAGACTTTGCTTTTTTCACTCTCACATTCACAATATCACCTGGAATTGCGCCTGTTACCATTACCGTTTTACCTTCCTCTGTTTTTCCTATTGCCACGCCTTTTGCTCCGGCTGTCAACAATTTTATATTTTCAAGAGTTAGATCTCTTTTTTTCTTCCTACTCATTCTAAAATTTTCTATTTTCCTAATTGAAACTTTTACGTTCCGGTTTGCAAAAATACAATAAAAAAAACCTTATCCGAAGATAAGGTTTCTATACAGTGTTAAAGTTTACTATTTTGTTGGAGCCGGCTGTGGATTTGCTGGCTGTGGGGCTTGCTGCATTGCAGATGGATCAAGCTGCAGTTGTGGCTGCATTTGCGCATTCGGATCTACTTTCGGAGCAGAAAGACCTGTCAGCTTATCAAGAATTGTCACCAATTCCTGCTCACCAAGGTTCACGAAAGATCTGCTGGCAATTTTACCGTCTTTATCGATGATTACAAAGCAAGGTAATTTGAATCCGTATACACCATATTTCTTAGCGATATCTGAGTTCAATCCTCCTTCTCCATAAACATTTACTCCCTGAATTCCTTTTAATAAAGAATTACTTGTTTTAATGAACTGGTCTTTTGTATCATCAACGTTTACAAATACAAAATTCATTTTAGACTTATAGAAGTTTACGACTTCTTTTAATACAGGTACGGTAGCTTCGCTGATGTAAGGATTCCATGAAGCATAGAAGAACAACATATAAGGTTTCCCTTTGTTTTCAGAAAGCTTGTAAGCTTTTCCGTCTTGTTTTGCTAAAGCTGCTTCGGGAGCTGCCTCTCCGATTTTAAGTCCTGTAATCGCTACCTGCATTTTTAAAAGGTCGCTTTTAATAGTAGCATCTTTAATATCTGAATCGATGATCTTTTTAATCTTGTCAATATTGGCAGCCGGAGTTGTTGGATGAATATCAGCCTGAGCCATTACAAATGCAAGAAGATAATCTTTTGTTGTTTGAGATAAATCTTTTTTAGTTTTTAAATACTGGGCAAACATCTCAGAAGTTGTAATACCTGTTTTTCCTTTGCTGTTTGCTTCAGCATATTTCTGGAAGTCAGGAGTCATTTTTACCAGAAGATATTGTCTGTAAAGAGGAATGGTTTTCACCATTGCTTCTTTGTCTGTTTCTAACTGGGTTTCGTAATCTTTAAAAGCTTTAGAAGATTTGTAAGAAGGGTTTCCGGACATAGGACCGTGAGACATTTCATAGTTGGCAAGCAAATTAAGAATGGTTACTTTCACATCATTTTTTTTCCACTCTAATAGTCCTTTGCTTGGATTATTTTTCTTAGCAAGGTCATCTACGTTTTTATTAATATCCGCTTCAATTTTATGCATCCCTTTCAAAAATGCAGCTTCATCTCCTGCCATCAAAGCGCCTAAGTTAACTTTATTACCATACTCAGCTAAAAACTTCTGAGAAGCCGTAAGAAAATCATTATTCTTTTTAGCATCTCCGGTAATCACATATTCATTTGGGAAGGTAGCTCCGTTTCCTGAGATATTCACTTTTTGTCCTCCTTCAAGATAGATCAGGCTTTGTCTACCTGCATAGTTAATTACGTACATTCCATCCTTGGGAGCATCAAAACTTCCTGAAAAGTTTCCGTCTTTATCGAGACCTATATTAATTAAAGGCAGGGTTCCTACTCCTGAAGCTTCTACAAATTCAATTCTTTCCAATGGTGAGCTTCCGGTAATTTTTCCTTTTACTTCTACTTTTTTTGAACAAGACATCACAAAGAATGTGATGATAAACAATAAAAGATATTTTTTCATTTCAATTTTTAATATTACACAAAAATACGCTTTTTAGGGCTTGCTAATTCACACTAATTATTTTTTTTAAAAATTTTATTATTACCGTTCAAAAGGGGTATTCCAATTATTGAATGACACCTTTTTGATGGTAAAAAGCATTTGAAAGCTTTTTCATAAAAACGATTCAACTACCTTTCAAATATATAGTTTATAAATAAAGAATGACGAAGATCCGGCCATAAGTTAACAAACTTTAACAGAGTCTTCTTTTTCATAAAAAAATCGCCTCCAAAAATGAAGGCGATTTTCTATGTATCTGAATCAATTCTATCCTTGATCTACAAGAGCAGCCATGTACTCTCTGTTCATTCTCGCGATGTTTTCAAGAGAAATACCTTTAGGGCATTCTACCTCACATGCTCCGGTATTTGAACAGTTTCCGAAGCCTTCCTCGTCCATAGCTTTCACCATGTTCAGAACTCTTCTCTTAGCTTCTACTCTACCTTGTGGAAGTAATGCATACTGAGAAACTTTTGCTCCAACGAATAACATTGCAGATCCGTTTTTACATGTCGCTACACAAGCACCACATCCGATACAAGCTGCTGCATCCATTGCTTTGTCTGCATCTTCTTTCGGAACAGGAATCGCGTTAGCATCCAGTGTATTACCGGAAGTGTTCACAGAAATGAACCCTCCTGCTGCCATTACTCTGTCGAATGCGCTTCTGTCTACCATCAAGTCTTTAATAACAGGGAAAGCAGCACTTCTCCAAGGTTCAATAACGATAGTCTCTCCATCTTTGAACATTCTCATGTGAAGCTGACAAGTTGTGATACCTGTATCAGGTCCGTGAGCTCTACCATTGATGTACAGAGAACACATACCGCAGATTCCCTCACGACAGTCGTGGTCGAAAGCGATAGGTTCTTTTCCTTCGTTAATTAAATTTTCGTTCAGGATATCTAACATCTCTAAAAATGAAGAGTCTGTAGATACATCTGATATTTTATAGGTCTCAAACTGACCTTTAGTTTTACTATTTTTTTGTCTCCAAATTTTCAGCGTAAGATGTAAGCCTTTTTTTGCACTCATAATGTTATATTTATAGGTTGGAGATTATTTATAACTTCTAGTTTTAACCTCGATGTTCTCGTAGATCAGTTCTTCTTTATGCAACACTTCCGCGTTGATATCGTCTCCCTGATATTCCCAAGCTCCGACGTATTTGTAGTTTACGTCATCTCTTTCCGCTTCTCCGTCCGGAGTTGAATGATCTTCACGGAAATGTCCACCACAAGATTCGTTTCTGTGCAGTGCATCGATAGCCATTAATTGTCCAAGCTCAAGGAAGTCTGCAACTCTGAATGCTTTTTCAAGCTCAGTGTTCATTCCTTCTCCTTCTCCCGGAACTTTTACGTTTTTCCAGAAGTTGTTTCTTACTTCTTCAATTTCCTTAATCGCTTCTCTTAACCCTTCAGGAGTTCTTCCCATTCCTACTTTATTCCACATAATGTTTCCTAACTGCTTGTGGAAATAGTCTACAGAGTGAGTTCCTTTATTGTTTAAGAAGAAATTAATTTTCTCTTTAATTCCTTTTTCAGCCTCGTCAAATGGTGCTGAATTGGTAGGAATAGTTCCTGTTCTAATGTCTGCAGAAAGGTAATCTGCAATCGTGTAAGGAAGTACAAAATATCCGTCAGCAAGACCCTGCATCAATGCAGACGCACCTAATCTGTTTGCCCCGTGATCTGAGAAGTTAGCCTCACCGATTACGAAACATCCAGGGATCGTAGACTGAAGGTTATAATCAACCCATACACCACCCATTGTATAGTGAACCGCAGGATAGATCTTCATTGGAGTTTTGTAAGGATCATCAGCTGTAATTTTTTCGTACATTACGAATAAGTTACCATACTTCTCCTCAACCCACTTTTTACCAAGATCATAGATCTGCTGATCTGTAGGATTATGAATATGTTTTTCGATAGCGGCTTCTTTACCTTTTTTCATGATCTCTGTAGAGAAATCAAGGTAAACACCTTCTTTAGTATCATTATTTTCAATTCCGTATCCGGCATCACATCTTTCCTTAGCAGCTCTGGAAGCTACGTCTCTAGGTACAAGGTTACCGAATGCAGGATATCTTCTTTCCAGATAATAATCTCTATCTTCTTCTTTAATATTTTCAGGTCTTAATTTGCCTTCTCTGATCGCTACTGAATCTTCAATTTTCTTAGGAACCCAGATTCTTCCTGAGTTTCTTAATGATTCAGACATCAAAGTCAGTTTAGACTGCTGTGTTCCGTGAACTGGGATACAAGTAGGGTGAATCTGTACGTAACATGGGTTTGCGAAGTAAGCTCCTTTCTTATGGATTTTCCACGCTGCAGAAACGTTCGATCCCATTGCGTTGGTAGAAAGGAAATATACGTTTCCGTATCCTCCTGAAGCAATTACCACTGCGTGAGCAGAGTGTCTTTCAATTTCTCCTGTTACAAGGTTTCTTGCAATAATTCCTCTTGCTTTTCCGTCAACAATAACAAGATCCAACATCTCATGACGGTTGTACATCTTAATTCTTCCTTTACCGATCTGACGGCTCATTGCAGAATAAGCACCTAATAATAACTGCTGTCCGGTTTGTCCTTTTGCGTAGAAAGTTCTTTTTACCTGAACCCCACCAAATGAACGGTTATCCAGCTGGCCACCGTAATCTCTTCCGAAAGGAACCCCCTGGGAAACACACTGGTCAATAATATTTGCAGAAACTTCAGCTAATCTGTAAACGTTAGCTTCTCTTGCTCTATAGTCACCACCTTTGATGGTATCGTAGAATAATCTGTAAGTAGAGTCACCATCTCCCTGGTAATTCTTAGCTGCGTTGATCCCTCCCTGAGCGGCAATAGAGTGAGCTCTTCTTGGAGAATCCTGGTAGCAGAATGCTTTTACGTTGTATCCTTGCTCAGCTAATGTAGCTGCAGCAGAACCTCCTGCCAAACCTGTACCTACAACAATAATATCAATCTTATCTCTGTTGTTTGGTGCAACAAGGTTCATATGGTCTTTATGATTTTTCCACTTGTCTTTAAGAGGACCCGCTGGAATTCTTGAATCTAATTTACTCATATTAGTATATTGATATTATTGAGTTATAAAATGGAAAACTGCTACGATGATGAATCCTGCAGGAATAAGGATGGAATACCATTTCCCGAAAGCTTTGATCACCGGCGTATATTTTGGATGTCTGGCACCGATAGACTGGAATGAAGACTGGAATCCGTGAGCTAAGTGTAATCCTAACAAAACAAAAGAGATTACATATAGAGCCACTCTCCAAAGATCAGCAAACTTTTCATGGAGCTCAGGCCAGAAACGTTCTGCATCAGGAGTCAATCCTTCCACATACTTGTAATTCATTTCGTGTAGCCAGAAATCATATAAATGAAGCGCCAAGAAAGCTAAAATAACAGCTCCTGAAATAATCATATTTCTGGACATCCATGAAGAATTCACTGATGCGTTGTTTGCTGCATACTTTACCGGACGCGCTTTATTATTCTTGATCTCCAATACAAATCCCATTACAAAATGGAAAATTACTGCAAAACCAAGAATAGGCTGCATTAAGAACTGCACAAAAGGATTATAGCCCATAAAGTCAGATGCTGTATTGAATGCATCCTTGTTTAGAACTGATAACAAATTGGTTGTCAAATGCAGTATAAGAAAAATCAGCAAAAACAGAGCTGATAATGCCATAGCGTATTTTCTACCTATCGTAGAACTCGTTAAACCTGCCATATAAGTTTAAATTTGAATTTCCACAAAATTAAGAAAGTTTAACAATATCGAAAAGTGAGAAATCTCACAAATAGACAGTTTGTAATCTTTCTAAATAAGATTTTCACCCGTTATAAATACAGGAAAATGGCTAAATTCAGAACCGTCATTTCAGATCATAAGTCTCATCTCTGAAAACTACTTTTTGAATGGAGGGTGACAAGGTTTTTATCTCAAAATGGTCTACCCTTCTGGATGCACAATATGGGTTCATTATATACTGTAAAACCTCCGTCTTATTTTTCATATCCGAAATCCAGAAACATACTCTGCTACCATTTTTTACTGAAAAAATCCTGCTTTTATTAAAATGATGAACCAATATCTCTTCTTTTTGATTTTCAAAAGCCGTGATTCCGCTTCTTATAATCAGAAACAGTAAAACTGCCATCAGCAACCTCATCGCGTTTTTCACCTTGAATTTCAGAATAGCCGGCCTTAACCAATATACAAACACCGATGCAGATATCACTTCTATCCCACTCATTGGGATATTTTCAAAGAAAAGAAAATCAACCTCAGCAAACCAATGGATCATCTTCAGCAGAACCTGAATAACTTCATCATACACTCTGTTTATAAGATCAAAATCAATTCCCAAAGAAATAAGACCGGTCATTACAAATGAAAAGACAATGATAATTTCAGAAAAAGGAACAATGACTACATTGGCAATAATTGATATGAATGAAAACTGGTGAAAATAACAGAGCACCAGAGGAAGTGTTGCTAACTGTGCTGATAAAGAAAGTGTGATGGTGTTATACAAAAGTTTTTTAATATCATTATCCTGCTTTGGAAAGCATTTCAGGAGAGGCTGATTCAGCCAGTAAATCCCCAAAACAGCCAGAAAGCTAAGCTGAAAACCCACATCAAAAAGCTGCTGGGTATCTCCAATCAGAATAAAAAAAGCAGACAAGGCCAGTGAGTGAAGGAGATCCGGCTTTCGTTGAAGCAAAACGAAAATAAAATAAACACTCAACATGATGCATGACCGCAATACTGAATTACCCAATCCGATAAAAGCGGCAAACAACCAGATGAAAATCAAACTGAGAATGACCGCGTATTTTCTGAGTTTTAAGGTTGTAAAACGAGTCAGTAAAAAATAAAAAATCCCAAAAACAACCACAATATGAGTCCCGGAAATGGCCAGAAAATGAACCAATCCTGACCTATTAAAATCTCTGACAGTGCCTGCATCAATTTCTGTTCTATCCGCCAGAATAATACCTTTTAGAAATTCTTTAGTTTTTTCTGAAATTGCTGTTTTATCTATTTTTCTAAGAACCTCAAACCTGTATTGTTTAAGCCGGTCTGCCCATGTTAAATCATTCCGTTCCGCAGAAAAAATTCCTTCTGAAATATAAATCTGGTAATGAATATGTTTCCTTTTGAGGTATTGGGCATAATCGAACTGAAAATCATATGTTGGCGCCTGAGGTTGCGTAATATAAGCCTCAGCTTTGTAGTAGTGAATAAAATCCAGTTCTTTCCTGTCTTTTGGAACATAAAAAATTGAATTGAAAGATGTACTCCCCTTCCGGGTTATTCCTTCATATTTTCTATACTTTTCAGAAGAATTTAATTTCTGAGAGATCTTAAATGTAACTGTTTCATGTTTCTTTATCAGAAGCTTATCGTCTGACAAAGAGGTATTATAAAAATGGAGGATAATGCCTGCTCCAAGCAATAGGAGCATCAGTAAAACAGTTTTGGCTTTATGCAGAAAATACGAATGAAAGCAGATTAAAACAAGCAGAACCAAACAAGTTCCAACAACCCCATCAATAAAATATTCTGCCAATGCTATTTTATCCTGAAAAAGAATTCCAAGAATAAAACATACTGCCAGAATAAGAAGAGGCTGCTTGTTCAATTTCCATTAATTATCCTCTTAAAATAAGTGATTAAAGGAGAATTTATAAACTCTTAAAGAACTAAATAAGCGCTCTGTCTTCTTTAAAAATGTCAACAGAACGCTTTATTTTTTGCTTTAAAAATTAAGTTTGAAAGTATATTATTTCTTTTTCAGAAATTTATCCGTCAAACGCTTCGTTTCTTTGATATAAAATAAAGGGTCTTTACCGTAATCTTCATATTTGAAATCACCTGCTTTTTTAGGAACAGCAGGCTCTATTTGTGTCCCTTCATGCCATTCATTGAATGAGGTAATTCCGATAAAATCCGGTTTTACCCGGATGGCCGCATCAAACATCTTCTGATAATATTTTCCGTTGTCTCTGCTTTTGAAATTAGCTTCATTCCACGGGCGGATTCTTGTATCGGAATAACCAGGACCTACACAAGGAATAAAAATCAGATGATGATCTTTAGCAAATTGGGCCATAAAATCCCAGTTGTCTGTTGTACTTCCATACACAAACCCTTCACTGGCAAAATAAGTGTAGAAACCGTCAAAACCGGATTTATTAAAGAATTTAGCATCATCTTTCTCCACCCAAAGCCCGATATAAAGAGCATCTAAATCTGTGTTTCTAACTGTTTCCTCACCATTTTTGGATAATATTTTCATCCATTCTTCTTTGGGAATTTTATAACTGTCGTAGACATAAAACAAAGGCTTCCCCTCTTTTTTATAGAAAGCATGATGATGAGAGTAGGTTTTTACCAGATAAGAAAGTTGTTCTTTTAATTCTGATGTATTTTTATAGAACGGCTCAATATGAAAGGCAATTTTTAAATCAAAGTGATCTGCAATATCCAGATATTTGATAAGACTTTTATCTGTGAACGAATCTTTTCCCAGCCAGCTTACCACAACCACTCCCACTCCGGAGTCCTTAATCATTTTCATATGCTGTTCAATGATTTTTGTATCATTCGAGCTATAATTTCCAAGTGCCGGGTAAAAATTAGCTCCGATATCATCTCCTCCTGTGTGATGGCCCATATTATTCCACTTCGGGTTGCTCCAGTGGGGAAGGATTTCATGGTTCCAGTGCTGATAACTTCCGTCCGTTGCAGGATTTCCGTACCAGCCGTAATAAAATATCTGGACTTTATCTCTTTCATCATTCTGCTGGGCAAAACTGTTTGAGAAAAATAATGTAAACGTTAATAATAGAAGAAAACGGTTAAAATAATTCATAGTTACAATGTAGATTAAATTCTCAAAAGATTTGATAAAGACTATACTTTCAATATCACCTCAGCAGCATGCTCACTTGCACCTTTTCCACCGAGCTTTTCTCTCAGAAGGTTATAGTCATTCAGAACCTGTTCTCTTTTCTCTCCAGCTATGATTTTATTCAGTTCTTCTACCAGATTTTTAGTATTCAGATCATTCTGAATCAATTCTTTTACGACTTCTCTGTCCATAATCAGATTAACCAGAGAAATATAATTGATATTTTTCACCAATCTTTTAGCAATAGCATAAGAAATTTTACTTCCACGATAGCAAACCACTTCAGGGATATTCAGCAAAGCTGTTTCCAGTGTTGCAGTTCCGGAAGTCACAAGAGCCGCCTTCGAGCATCTTAGCAGATCATAAGTTTTATTGGAAACAAAATGAACATTATCATCTACATATTTCTGATAAAATTCTTTTGGTAAACTTGGCGCTCCGGCAATGACAAACTGGTAATTTTTAAAATATGATCTTACGGAAAGCATGATTTCAAGCATTTTTTCCACCTCCTGTTCTCTGGAACCGGGCAGCAATGCTATGATTTCTTTTTCGTTCAATCCATGCTCCGACTTGAATTTTTCAATACTGATTTCCTGCAGATCCGAAATAGCATCCAGCAAAGGATGACCTACAAAATGAGAGTGAACGCCGTGTTTTCTGTAAAAATCTTCTTCAAAAGGAAGAATCACCATCATTTCATCCACATACTTTTTGATAATTTCTACGCGGCCTTCTTTCCATGCCCAAAGCTGCGGAGAAATATAATAAACAACTTTAATTCCCAACTCTTTGGCAAATCTTGCAATTCTCAGATTGAATCCAGGATAATCTACCAGAATCAGGATATCAGGTCTGTTTTTCTGAATATCCTCTTTACAGAATTTAATATTATTCAGAATAGTACGGAGGTTCATCACCACTTCCAGAAATCCCATAAAAGCAAGGTCACGGTAATGTTTTACCAGAGTTCCTCCCTGAGCTTTCATCAGGTCGCCACCCCAAAATCTGAATTCCGCTTGGGGATCCTTGTGTTTCAAGGCTTTCATCAGGTTGCTCCCATGCAAGTCACCGGAAGCTTCTCCTGCAATAATATAATACTTCATTTCTATAGTAAGGATAGAGAACAAATTAAGACAGATATGATCTTAATTCGTAAATTTGTTCAAAGATAATGATAAAAAATGTCAGAAGAATTTGAAATCCGGAATAAAGTTGCAGAAAGCGGCCTTATCAATTTTGACCTTACCACTTTACTGCCAAAAGGGGAAAGAAAAGGTATTGATCTTAAAGATTTCCTTTTTCAGGAAATGATCCTTAAAGAAAAGGATTTCCGTGAAAAGGTAGATGCAATCGATACGGAACAATATAAAGATACTTATATATACATCTACAATTCTGTAGATACCATTATTCCTCTTTGGGCTTATTTTGTCTTAACTGCAAAACTTACAGATGTAGCTAAGAAAATAGTGTTTGGAAGCCGTGAAGACCTGGAAGTTATTTTAATGCATAATGCCATCCAGACTCATGATTTTGAGGAAATGAGAGGAAAGAGAGTCCTTGTAAAAGGATGTTCAGATAAAGAAATTCCCGAAAATGCTTATATTGAATTGGTAGAACAATTAAAGCCAATAGTAAAATCCCTGATGTTCGGAGAAGCATGTTCTAATGTTCCTATTATCAAAAATTAAAGGCTGCTGAAGCCTTCCTTAAACTTTAACAATAATTGTGAGAACCGGTAATTTTCTGAGGCATATTTTTTGATAACTTTGGTTTACTTAATACTTAACAAACACAAAAATGAGTTTAATTGACCTTCTTACAGGGAACACCGGCAATCAGGTTGCTGAACAGGCTGAGAACAAATTCGGAATCAGCAAAAATCAGGTAATTGCCTTATTAGCCGTTGCTGCACCTCTTATCATTTCTTATCTTAGAAATAAATCTCAGGATGCTAAAGAAGCGGAAGCTTTAAATAATGCTTTAGATAAAGACCATAACGGCAGTATTTTAAATGATGCTTCACAAATTGAGGCAAGACAGGCTGAAGGAGGATCGATTCTTGATCATATCTTTGGCGGGCAAAAAAGTACTGTTGAAAACCAGTTATCACAAAATACAGGAATTTCAATAGACAAAATTGGTCCTATTCTTGCGATGCTGGCACCTGTAGTTATGGGCTATATCGGACAGCAGAAACAACAGAGTAACGTAGGAGCAGGCGGCCTGGGAGATCTTTTAGGAGGAATTCTTGGAAATGCTTCCAATCAGGCTCAAGCCCAGCAGTCTAATCCTTTGAATGACATTCTTGGAAGTGTTTTGGGAGGTGGCGGACAATCTCAATCATCAGGAAATCCTCTGAACGATATACTGGGAAATGTATTGGGTAGTGGAGGAAACCAACAACAAGGCGGCGGCGGACTAGGCAGCATCCTTGGCAATATTTTAGGAGGTAAATAATTAATTTAATTTTCATAAAAAAGACCGGAGATATGATCTTCGGTCTTTTTATTTTGATTACTTTTTAGATTTTTCTTCAGAAGCTGCAAAAGATTTTGAGGCTTTTTTAGGTCTTCTTTTACCATAACTTCCGGAATTAATTTTTCCTCTTCTTGATTTTTTGTCTCCTTTTCCCATAGTATTATGTATTTGTTGTCCTACGAATTTAGAAAATACAATACTAAAATCCAATTAGTGAAGCTGTTAAAGTTTTATAAATTAGGGAGGAAAGCTGGAGAATTCCATCACCCACGCTTTCTACACTTTTATTGTCTTCCATTTTCCTTTTTTAAATAAGATAAAGGCAACAATGGTAATCAATGTTTCTGCGGCTGGAATTGATATAAAAACACCTTTTGGTCCCATATCAAGATACTTTGATAAAAAATAGGCCAACGGAATCTGAAACAGCCAGAAGCCAAAAAGGTTAACCCAGGTAGGAGTCCATGTATCGCCAGCTCCATTGAATGCGTTGATCATCACCATCCCGATTCCATAAAAAATAAATCCTATGCTCATAATCTGAAGCGCATTTTTAGCAAAATCTTTAATGGCAGTTTCCTGAGTAAAAAAGCCTACTAAAAAATTCCCCATAAAAAGAAAGATCAGACTTACGATCAGCATAAAGATGACATTATATTTCACGGTTTTCATCACCGATTGTTCCGCTCTCAACATTTCATTCGCTCCCATATTCTGTCCTACCAATGTAGACGCAGCATTACTCAAACCCCAGGCTGGAAGCATAAAGAACATCATCAATCTTAAAGCGGTCTGATAACCTGCCGATGCATTCTCTCCTCCTGTAGTTGCTACCAGTTCTGCAAGGAAAATCCAGCTGCACGAAGCAATGACAAACTGAAAAATGCCGGGAGTTGCAATTTTTATAATAGATTTGATTAATCCGTAATTCGGTTTAAAATAAGAAATCAGAATACGGATCTGAGTATCCGCAACCAAAAGATGGTACAGCTGATAAATAACCCCAATACTACGTCCAATTGTCGTTGCCAAAGCAGCTCCCGTAAGCCCCAAAGCAGGTACAGGCCCCAATCCCTTTATCAGAATCGGACAGAGAATAATATTAGCAATATTGGCAATCCATAAGCTTTTCATCGCAATCATCGCGTTTCCGGCTCCCCTGAAAATACCATTAATTAAAAATAAAAGCATAATGATTGTACTGCTTCCCATCATAATCCGGGTAAAATCCTTCCCATAAGCTGCTGCCTCTGGTTTTGAGCCCATCAGGATCAGGATTTCTTCAGCATAGATGACTCCCAGTAAGCTTAAAATAAAAGTAACCGCAAAAGAAACCAACAACACCTGTGCGGCACTTCTGGAAGCCTGTTCCGGGTTTTTCTCACCAATTCGTCTTGCTACCAATGCTGTTGCCGCCATACTCATCCCAATCGCAATAGAATACATTATGGAAAGCACAGATTCGGTAAGCCCTACCGTTTGAATAGCAAAACCGCTTTCTTTCAGATGGCCGACAAAATAGAGATCCACAAGTGCAAATACGGATTCCATAGCCATTTCCAGCATCATGGGAATGGCTAAAAGCAGGACAGCACTTCTGATATTCACTTTCGTAAAATCGGTTTCTTCACCGCTGAATGCTTTTTTCAAAAATTCAATATATCGTGTCATTTCACAATTAATAATTTATGTAATTCCAAAAATACAAATCCAATTATTAGAAAAACTTAGCAATTGGTAATAAAATTTAATTTAGATTTGTATATTCTTAAAAATTATCCTTATGAAAAAAATAATCTCTACTATCTTTCTATTTGGAATGTTACTGTCTGGCAGTATGTTATCTGCCCAGAAGATGACTCAGGAAAAGATGAAAGCCATTTATTCTGATGATATTGCAACATTTAAAAAACAGTTTGCTCCGGGAGATTACAACAAATGTTTCCTTGTTGGAAATATACTTTATTCACCCCTTGGCTTTAGTGTAATGTCTGACAGAAAGAATATTATCAACTTCCTTTTGGACAATAAGGCTAATGTGAATAAAAAATGTCAGAACAAAACACCTCTTGAAGTAGCTGATGAAACAAAAGGCAGTGAAGAAGTAAAGAGAATTCTGATCGCAAAAGGTGGTAATAGAATTTAAAAAAATCTAAAAACAATAGATGAAACTTCCGAAAGGGAGTTTTTTTTATTTATAAAACCTGCAAAAATCTTATCTTTGCCAACGAAAAATTCAAGGCCCGGAATTGGACCTTAAACATTGAACTTTAAACAAATAATTATGTTTCGATCACACACCAACGGAGAGCTATCTCTGAAAAATCTGAATGAAGAAGTTACACTATCAGGATGGGTACAGACTATCCGTGATAAAGGATTTATGATTTGGGTAGATCTTCGGGATCGTTACGGAATTACCCAGCTGGTTTTTGACCAGGACCGCTCTTCTGCCCAACTGATGGAAGAAGCTAAAAAACTGGGCCGTGAATTTGTGATTCAGGCTACCGGAAGAGTTATTGAAAGGGTAAGCAAAAACCCTAATATTCCAACGGGGGAAATCGAAATTCTGGTAGAGAAACTGACAATTCTGAACGATTCTCAGCTTCCTCCCTTCACCATTGAGGATGAAACGGATGGCGGTGAGGAATTAAGAATGAAATACCGTTATCTGGATATCAGAAGAAATCCGGTAAAAGATAAACTGATCTTCCGCCACAAAATGGCACAGAAAGTAAGAAATTATTTGTCTGATGAAGGTTTCATTGAAGTGGAAACCCCTGTTTTGATCAAATCTACTCCGGAAGGCGCAAGAGACTTTGTGGTACCAAGCAGAATGAACCCGGGACAGTTTTATGCGTTGCCACAGTCACCACAGACTTTCAAACAGCTTTTGATGGTAGGTGGAATGGATAAATACTTCCAGATTGTAAAATGTTTCCGTGACGAGGATTTAAGAGCAGACAGACAGCCGGAGTTTACGCAGATCGACTGCGAAATGGCTTTTGTAGAGCAGGAAGATGTCATGAATGTATTTGAAGGAATGACTAAAACTCTTTTAAAAGATATTACAGGTCAGGAATTCGGGGATTTCCCAAGAATGACTTTCGCAGATGCGATGAAAAAATACGGAAACGACAAACCGGATATCCGTTTTGGAATGGAATTCGTGGAACTGAATGAGCTGGTAAAAGGAAAAGAGTTTAAAATATTTGATGATGCAGAACTAGTAGTAGGAATTAATGTTGAAGGATGCGCAGAATACACAAGAAAGCAGATTGATGAGCTTGTGGATTGGGTTAAACGTCCTCAGATCGGAGCATCAGGAATGGTTTGGGTAAAATTCCAGAATGACGGAGTGAAGACCTCATCGGTAAACAAATTCTACAACGAGGAAGATTTAGCAAAAATCATCGAAAAATTCGGGGCAAAAGAAGGAGACTTGATGTTGATTCTTTCCGGAAACGAAAATAAAGTAAGAGCTCAGCTTTCTGCATTGAGAATGGAACTTGGAAACCGTTTGGGACTAAGAAAAGGAAATGAGTTTGCACCACTTTGGGTAGTAGACTTCCCTCTGTTGGAATGGGATGAAGATACCGAAAGATACCATGCAATGCACCACCCGTTCACCTCTCCGAAGCCAGAGGACATCCACTTACTGGAAACTGATCCTGGTAAAGCAAGAGCCAATGCTTATGATATGGTTCTGAACGGAAACGAAATCGGTGGAGGATCTATCAGAATTTTTGACAGAGATCTTCAGTCTAAAATGTTTGATTTATTAGGATTTACCAGAGAAGAAGCAGAAGCTCAGTTCGGATTCCTGATGAATGCCTTCAAATACGGAGCACCGCCGCACGGAGGTCTGGCGTTCGGATTTGACCGTCTGGTAGCTATTCTTGACGGAAATGAAGTGATCAGAGATTACATCGCTTTCCCTAAGAACAATTCAGGACGAGATGTAATGATTGATGCGCCGGCTCCTATTGCTGATGCACAGCTCGACGAACTGGAATTACAATTGAACTTAAAAGCATAAATGTAAAGCGGGATTTTCATCCCGCTTTTTTTATATTCCCATACAGCCCTTAAGTTCACCTTGAACTTCCTGATATTTTATCCTGACAATACTATTTTGAAAAACAAATCTTAATCAAGTAATATTATTTAGAATCAAAAAACATTACAAATTTCACTATAATTTATCAATTTACTAACAAAACAAACTTTACACTAATAAAATATGCATTTTTATGCACTATATCAAACATTCATGAAATAACTTGATTTACAATTTAATAGTAAAAATTAAATTAAAACAATTGAATCAACGAAATAAATACATTTTTCAAATAAAAAAAGAACAAATCAATCATTATATTATGTTATATGTAAATATAATTTTTATTAATATATTTACGTTACACAGCTGAATTATAATGAAGACTTAATCAAAACTTAGGAATTGATGTATTTTTATAATCTCATGCGTATGATAATAATATAGCTGTTCATATTTTAAACCTTGATCACCAAACCAATATTAAATAATATGAAAAGCAAACTATTACTCTTATCAGGATGCCTTGTTCTGGCCCTGAATTCATGTAGATCGGATATTGAAAATGAACAAACAGATTCAATAGACCTTACAACAACTAAACAGGACAATGCGAAGATTCACAAATTATTAATTGACGGAAAATACACATATGTTAATGAAGTCAATGGCGAATATTTCTATGCAGATGATATAACAATCAGTACCGAGCAGTTTAATAAATTAAAAAGCCTGGCTAATTCAGAAATATCCACAGCTCAAAAAAGTACTATTGTAAGCTCATTTATTAAAACATGGCCGAATGCCACAGTCTATTATACATTACCCAGCCAGGGAACTATGAGCACTCAGAATTATAATACGTTCCTTACCAATATTAACAAAGCGTTTGAATTGATCTCGTCTCAAACCAGTATGCAGTTTGTTCAACGTACCAATCAAACAGAATACATCACCTTTACTTATACAACTTCCAACAGCTCTCCACTCGGATGGCAACAAAACAGAGTTAACGGTATTAAGATTTATAATATCACGTATCCCGCTATTATCGCTCACGAAATCATGCATTCTATGGGAATTATGCATGAGCAGTGCCGTCCGGATAGAGATCAGTACATTATTGTAGATGTTAACAAAGCTGTAGAAGGAAGCCGCCACAACTTTAACATTTACAATGATTACGCAGGATATGGGGATTTTGATTTCGGTTCAGTCATGATGTATCAGTCTACAGACTTTGCTATAGACCCAAGCCAGCCTGTAATGACTAAGCTGGACGGATCTACATTTACCAAACAAAGAACTGGATTGTCTGCCGGTGATTATGCCGGAATAAACCATTTATATGGACCTGTTAATGCCAGTTCCGCAATCAACGGGACTTATACGATGACAACAGCTTTAGCAAACAATAAAAATGTAGATATTACCGGAAGTTCCACTACAGATGGCACCAGTATAATTTTGTATTCAGCTTCTACAGGAAATAATCAGAGATTTACTTTCAGCAAATCAGATCATGGGTATTATATCATCAAATCTATACTGGATCCTTCAAAGGTGTTAACCGTGAGAGGTAACGGAACAACAAATGGAACGGCTGTTGAATTAAGAACCAATGCTAATGCCGATTCTCAGAAATGGTTATTATTCAATCTGGGAAACAATGGCTTTGGATTTGCTCCCAAAAATGCGCCGGCATTGAGATTAGAGGTAAAAGATGGCTTAACAACCAATCTTACCCCTATTGTAATCGGCACTACGGATCAAACGGTTCAGCCTTCTATAAAGCAGCGCTTTACACTTACAAAAGTTAACTAAGTTTTTTCCAACAATAAAGAGGTTAGAAAATAAATTTTCTAACCTCTTCTGTTTATAAGATCAATATACACTGCCTGGTCTAAAACTATTTGCTGATCAATTTCAACATCTGCTCCCTTCCCGGCCCTGTCGACAGATACGCTACAGGAATTCCCAATTCTGCTTCCAGAAATGATAGAAATTCAATCACTTCCTTTGGCAGCTCCGAAGGGCTTTTCATGGCAGTAAAATCAGCATCCCAGCCATTCATCCATTTCAATACAGGTCTTCCGTTTTCAGGAAGTAAACCTGAAACATCCACTGTTTTTCCATCTTCCAGTTCATAATGGGTGCAGATTGCTACAGATTTTAATCCACTCAAAACATCCGCTTTTGTCAGAACCAGCTGAGTAACCCCGTTGATCATTACCGCATATTTTAAAGCAGGTAAATCCAGCCATCCGGTTCTTCTGGGACGTCCTGTATTGGAACCAAATTCATTTCCTTTCATTCTGAGATCATCACCAAATTCATCTAAAAGTTCCGTTGGAAATATACCATTTCCCACACGCGTGCAATACGCTTTCGCTATCCCGTAAATTTCACCGATCTTTTTCGGTGAAACACCTAGACCGCTACTCGCTCCTGATGCTGTCGTTGAGGAAGACGTTACATAAGGATAAGTACCATGATCAATATCCAGCATCGCCGCCTGAGATCCTTCTGCCAATACCTTTTTACCTTCAGATAAAGCTTTGTTGATATAAATTTCAGTTTCTGTACAATTGAATTTTTTAAGGAATTCCACCGCATCAAAAAACTCTTTACTGATTTCTTCCAAAGCAGGCAAAACAATCATTCCTCCTTCTTCAAGCATCCTGTAATCTCTATTCAGAATATGCTGCGCCCTGCTTTGAAAATCTGGTAAAAATATATCTCCTGCTCTCAGGTTCTGTCTTAATATTTTGTTTGAATATGCCTGGGCAATCCCATTTTTTGTAGTCCCGATCGTAGTATACTCACGACTTTCTTCCATGAAAATATCCAGAAGCTTATGTGTTGGCATTACCAGGTGTGCTTTTTTGGAAATAATGATATTGTTTTCCGGCTGAATGGTTTTATCAAATACCTGAAGATTCAGAATTTCTTTTTTAAAACTTACAGGATCAATAACAGTTCCCGTACCGATCACATTCTGTACTCCTTTCATAAAGATTCCCGAAGGAATCATTTTAAGCGTTATTCTGCGCCCGTTTCTTTCAATGCTGTGCCCAGCATTAGATCCACCATTAAAACGAGCTGTAATGTCGTAATTTTCACTGATCAGATCAATGAACTTTCCCTTTCCTTCATCTCCCCATTGTAGTCCTAATACAATATCCATATTCGTACTTTAAATTTTATGAAGCAAAGCTATGGCAGTCAGCAGGAAAGACCATTGTCATTTGACAAAAAGAGATTGATGAGATGTTTGAAGTTTGAAAATCGACAAACTCTATTGCCCTTGCAAACTCATTAAGATCATCTATCAATAATAATTCTAGACAATATTTCTCCTGATCCTGCTCAGTGAAGACGGCGTAACACCAAGGTAAGAAGCCAGCATAGATTGAGGAACTCTGTTGGCAAGGCCGGGATAATGATTTAAAAAATGAATGTACCGTGATTTCGCATCCTGATTAAGCATGATACTGGCGACCTTCAGTTTATTTTCTACTACAAAAGCATGGATTCTTGCAAACAAAACAGGCCATACCGCAATTTTCTCTTCCAGAATTTTAAAATGTTCACGGTCAATGACCAGCAATACAGCATCGGTAATCGCTTCAATATCTTCATGCGCGGGCAGTTGATCCGTAAAGCCCTGAAAGTCTCCGATAAATCGTCCTTCATAGATAAAATACCGTGTAAAATCGTCTCCTTGCTTGTTGTAATACAAAGACCGGAAAACTCCTTCCTTCACAAAGGCAATTCTCTGACTTACTTTCCCGGCTTCTATAAAAGGCTCTCCTTTTTTTACTGTCATTTCCTGAATTCCTTCAGCAATCAGCAGCTCGTCCTGAGGATTCAGTGTTCCGAATTTTTTGATATAAGTAAAAAGCTCTTCCATATTTTGATATCACCACGGATTGCGGAAATATAAAGATATAAAAGTCGGAGATAAAAACAATTGTCATTTGGCAACAAAGTCCATGAAAGGTACCACACGGGCTTCTGTCGGCATATTAATTGCTTGATTTTTAAAAACGTAAGACAATGAAAGCAATTTGGAACGGCGCAATTGGCTTCGGATTAGTCAACATTCCTGTAAAAATTTATTCCGCAACGGAAACCACAAAACTGGATCTCGATATGCTCGACAAATCTGATTTTTCAAATATCCGGTTCAAAAGAGTAAATGAAAATACAGGAAAAGAAGTAAAATGGGAAAACATCGTTAAAGGTTATCTCATGGACGACAAATATATCGTTCTTGATGAAGAAGATTACGAGGCTGCAAGCCCGGAAAAAACAAAAATACTTTCTATTGACCAGTTTGTAAAGGAAGTAGAAGTAGACAGTATGTATTTTGAGACTCCTTATTATCTGGAACCTCAGAAAAATGGTGAAAATGCCTACAGACTTTTATTAAAAGCTCTTGAAAAAACAGCTATGGTAGGAATAGGGACTTTCGTACTCCGTGATAGCGCAGCTATTGGGATGATCCGTCCTTACAATGACGACATACTGGTTCTTAACCGCCTGAGATTTGATCAGGAAATAAGAGACTATTCAGATTTAAAAATTCCTGCCCAAAAAGCTCCGAAACCTGCAGAGCTGAAAATGGCTGTCAGCCTGATTGAACAGCTTTCTCAGGAATTTGATCCCGCAATGTATAAAGATACCTATTCTGATGAGCTGATGAAGATCATCAAGCAGAAAGCAAAAGGTAAAAACGTAAAAGCCCAAAAAGTACAGCCTGCAAAAGAAGGTAAAGTGATTGACCTTATGGCCCAATTAAAAGCCAGCCTGAATACCTCTAAATCCAAATCCGCATCATAATGGCTCTCAAAGATTATCATAACAAAAGAAAGTTCGATGAAACCAGCGAACCTAAAGGGAAAACAAAGAAAAGCAAAGACAAACTGATTTTTGTAATTCAGAGGCATGCAGCCTCCAGACTTCATTATGACTTCCGGCTTGAAATGGAAGGTGTACTGAAGAGCTGGGCTGTTCCGAAAGGCCCGTCTTTAGACCCAAAAGACAAACGTCTTGCCATGATGGTAGAAGATCATCCTTACGATTATAAAGATTTTGAAGGAAACATCCCGGAAGGAAATTATGGAGCCGGACAAGTGGAAGTGTGGGACAGCGGAACTTATGAACCTCTGGAAGAAAATTCTAAACTTTCTGATGAAAAAGAACTTCTGAAGGAACTCCATGCCGGTTCTTTAAAATTTATTTTGCATGGCAAAAAGCTGAAAGGTGAATTTGCTCTGGTTAAAATGAAAAATAATGATGACAACTCATGGCTGCTTATTAAACATAAGGACGAATTTGCAGAAAGTCCTTACGATGCTGAAGAAAACACTTCACCAAAATCTCTGGTTACCCAATTTTTAGAGGAAAAAAAAAGCCTAAAAATAAAAGAAAAAAAGAAGTAGTAACTTCTGAAAAACCTTTCAGAAACTTCAATTCTTTAACGAATGAGAAAAAGCTAAAGTCTTTCATTAAACCAATGCTGGCTAAACTTTCAGAGGAACCCTTCAATGATAAAGACTGGATCTTTGAAATAAAATGGGATGGCTACAGAGCTATTGCAGATCTCAGCCATGATACTCCACTTTTCTATTCCCGGAATGGAATTTCCTTTTTATCAAAATTTGACAAAATTGCTCAGGATTTCGACCAACAAAAACATAGCATGATCCTGGATGGCGAAGTTGTGGTCTATAACGAACAGGGAAGGCCCGATTTTCAACTTTTGCAACAAATCGGGGATAACCCTGGTGCCGCCCTTGCCTATCAGGTTTTTGATATTCTATGGCTCAATGGCCATTCTACAGAAGATCTTCCTTTAATTCAACGTAAAGAACTTTTAAAAGAAGCTTTGATAGAAACCGAAAGGATCAAGTATTGCGATCATATTCCGGAGAAGGGTATTGAATTTTTTAAACAAATGAAGGAAATGCAGCTGGAAGGAATGATTGCCAAACGGGCAGACAGTTTATATGTTGAAAATCACAGAACTACCGATTGGCTTAAAATCAAGTTTTCCAATACAGAAGAGGTCATTATTTGTGGTTTTACGGAACCCAGAGGATCCCGGGAAAGCTTCGGAGCGTTGATATTAGGAAAATTTATCGATGGGGAGCTTACTTACTGTGGCCATACAGGAACAGGTTTCAATACGGCTTCTTTGAAAGAAGTGTATGAGAGACTGCAAAAAATAATTGTAAAGTCATCCCCTTTCGAAACAGTTCCCAAGACCAATATGCCGGTAACGTGGGTAAAACCTGAGCTGGTATGTGAAATCAAATATTCTGAAATTACCAAGGACGGAATCTTCAGACATCCGGTTTTTATTACAATCAGGGATGACAAAAGCCCGGAAGATATTAAAGATCCATCCTTCACCGAAAAATCTAAAGATATGAATACGAAATCTTCACCAAAAAAGACAAAGGCTTCTGAGAAAGAAAAAGAGGTTACCTTAGACAAGCATTCTGTAAAGCTTACCAATCAGGATAAAGTCTATTTTCCTCAAGATGATATTACGAAAGGAGATGTTATTGAATATTATCAATCCGTAGCCCGGTATATTTTACCTTACTTAAAAAATCGTCCGCTTTCCCTCAATCGCTTTCCCAATGGAATTGAAGAGCAAAGCTTTTATCAGAAAGATGCTGGAGATCATGTTCCGGACTGGATAAAAACCACCCAGGTCTATTCCGAGTCGAACGATAAATACATTGATTATATTTATTGTAATGATAAAGCAACATTAGCCTATCTGAATAATTTAGGCTGTATAGAT
The DNA here is from genome assembly GCF_020733145.1 of Chryseobacterium sp. X308. Lineage (NCBI taxonomy): Bacteria > Pseudomonadati > Bacteroidota > Flavobacteriia > Flavobacteriales > Weeksellaceae > Chryseobacterium > Chryseobacterium sp. X308. The sequence continues at coordinate 4,269 of NZ_JAJFZH010000030.1, read as the reverse complement.
CTCAATCCATGGAACAGTTCGTTACCTGATCTTGAGCATCCTGATTATCTGGTTTTAGACCTGGATCCTTCTTCAAAGAATACATTCGATGAGGTGATTGAAACGGCGCTTCAGGTGAATGAAGTTTTAAAATCAATTAAAATAAAAGGCTACTGCAAAACTTCAGGGAGTACAGGAATTCACATTTATATTCCGATGGGCGGTAAATATGATTTTGACCAGGTAAAAGATTTCGCTCATATCCTCATGAAGCAGGTTAATGAAAAACTGCCTAAGATTACTACTTTAGAAAGAAGTCTTCAAAAAAGGGATAATAAAAAAATTTATCTTGATTATCTGCAGAACAGAACAGGCCAAACCCTGGCAAGCGCATACAGCCTCAGGCCGAAACCAGGAGCTTCAGTTTCCATGCCTCTGGAATGGGACGAATTGAAACCGGGAATGAAACCTACAGATTTTACTATTGACAATGCTCTTGACAGAATTAAGGAGAAAGGAGATTTATTTAAACCGGTTTTGGGTAAGGGAATTGATATGATGAAGGCATTGGAGATGCTGCAGAATATGGAATAAAAAAAAGAGACGAGAAAATTCTCGTCTCTTTTTTTATTCCTTTATAAACTTGTTGGTTATACTCCCGATCTTTAGATAATATATCCCGTGTTCAAGACTACTAACATCTATCTTATTATCTTTAATAATTGTTTTTAATATATTTCTTCCACCTGCATCTGTAATTTCGACATTATTGTCCTTTATTTTTCTTGAATTAATATTCAGGATATTCTTTACAGGATTAGGATATATGCTTATATTTTCGTCCTTAATTCTCTCCTCTTTAGCCGTTAATATATTTCCATTATTTAAAACCTTTGTAATAATACCTTTATTAGGCGTCTGATGATTTCCAAAAATCAGTATCTTCTGATCAGCCGTCATGATGGCTGATCTCATGAATTCCTTATAATTTAAATCAACATCAACTATTCCGTTATTCCCAAAACCCAAATCTACGGAACCATCCGGATTAAATTTTTTGATAAATTGGTTAAGGTCTGCAGCGTTTCCCGTAGGACTTGCCATACATACCAAAAATAAATGGTTGCTATTATCTAATAATAAAGTTGGGTATAGGATATTATTATCCACATAATAATTATTGCTATTATAGTAAGATTCATTAACAATACCATTCGTTCCGAAACTATTGTCCAGATCTCCATTTTGATTTAATTTCATCAACGTGATCAAAGAAACAGGTGAAGCAGCAGAAGACGAAACTCCATATATATAAGTGTTATTATCTTTACTTGTTGCCGTACAGAAATAAGTTGAATAATTTTGAATCGGGGTATAAGATATCGAATTATTATTATAAGTAGTATCTAAAATACCATCTGCCGAATATCTTGACTTTACAAATTGTCCATCTGTTTTTTGCCCGATTAATAGTAATTTTGAATCATTTTGAAGTACCAGGCGTCCTAAATTTGCTTCCTGCAGCACAAGACCATTATTTCCAAACGTGGTATCAATAGAACCATTTTCATTAAGGCGGAGAACGGCTAATTTTGATAACTGGTTATCTACTACTGTTGTGCACAACAAAATTTTGTTATTACTTGTTAAAAGAACATTATGAAAATTAAAAGGACCAGACAGTCCAAGGGTATCAAAAAATGAATTAAATACAGAATTAGCAACCACTCCATTAGTACCAAACCCTATATCATAAGTTCCGTTTTCATTCAACCGGATTAACTTATTGCCCAAAATATCACCAAGAATAATTTTTTGATCAGGCTGAATACACATTTTAATCAAACGGGAAATCGGGTTGGAAGAAACCGGCGGAATATATACTGTATTGAAACTGTTATCTATAGTACCATCAGCATTCAGCCTTTGAATTACATTGGTAGTAGACTGACTGCTATTGGGGATATTGTAAAAGGTCCCGCTTACCATAATTTTCTGCTGTGCAGTAAAAGCTCCGGTTTCATAAATAAATCCGTAAGCATTGTTAGGAGTGTATGTATATACTCCATTATTACCAAAAGATGGGTCTAAAAATTGGCTTTGTGCTGTTACAGATGTTACTGCACTAAAAATTCCTATAAAAAAGAGCAGTTTATTAATCATAGTTAGTAATTTTTTGCAAATATAATGTAATATTTGAGCAGGCAATATTAATCTTAAATATTTGTAGCAACAGCAGTTATTCGCATAACTCAATAATAAAAAACTCCCACATAGTATAACGCAGGAGTTTCTTTAAAAAAATTAAATATAATTATTGATTGTAAATATGCACATCTCTTTGAGGAAAAGGAATTCCGATTCCTTCTTTATCGAGAGCTTCTTTACAACCGATGATTAATTCTTCATTCATTGTCCAGAAGTTTTCAGTGGAAGTACTTACTCTTACCGATACATTGACAGCACTGTCTCCAAGCTCTGTTACTACTACCTGGGGCGCAGGTGTTTCAAGAGCATATTGATTATTTTTAATAACGTTCATTAAAATATCCTTGGTCTGCCTAAGATCCGCATCATAAGCAACTCCGATATCCAGTGATGTTCTTCTTGTTCCCAGCTGGGTAAAATTGGTAATGCTATTATTTGATACTACTCCGTTAGGAATAACAATCAGTTGGTTTTGTGGTGTAACCAGTTTTGTATGAAAAATATCAATAGCCTGTACAGTTCCTGACACACCTGAACTGGTAGAAATAAAATCTCCGATTTTAAAAGGTTTTAATAATAAAATTAAAATTCCACCTGCAAAATTCGTTAAGGATCCCTGTAAGGCTAAACCTACTGCCAGACCTGCGGCACCAATCATGGCAACAAATGCAGAAGTCTGTACTCCAAGCTGCGTTACAACAACAATAAACAAAAGAATATTCAATCCCCAGTTGATAATATTTAAAAGAAAGTGCTGGAGTGAAGCTTCCATATTTCGTTTTTTGAAAGCTTTTTCAACCAGCTTTTTGATCATTCTGATCATCCATGAGCCAATCAGGTAAATTAATAATGCAGAAATGATTGCAGTAAAAATCCTCGGTGCCCATGAAATTGCTGAAGAAATTAGGGTGTCCCAGTGTTGTTGAATCTTGTTCAATTCTAAATCGTCCATTTTTATACTATGTGTTACTATTTATATCAATACAGCATTGATATCTTCTGCAGGATTTGAAAAAAGAATTCTACCCTTCCCTACCTGAGCGAAGGTGAATCATATTTATCCTTGAAATAGATTGACAGCAGAAAAAGAATGTTTCAGCTTTATTCAATAATCATTCAGAAACTGAATCTTGCAGGAAGAAATAATTTTTGGGACATAGAATTACAAAAACGATACCGAACTATCTGCTGTCAAAGAAAAATAATAGTAATGAAAATTCTTTAAGGTAATTTCGCAACCAGACTTTCCGGTAAAAGCCTAAGAATATGATAAATCATTTTCCACTTAAAATTTGGAACAATGGTAAAGGAATTTCCGGCGTTGACAATAAATTTCGCCACATAATCCGGTTCCATGATCAGGGATTGATTCAGTTCCAATCCTTCATTGATTTTTGTTCTGATATAACCGATAACCAAGGCATTCACGATGATTTTACGGGAAGCCAACTCCTGCCTCAGACCTGCCAGAAACTGCGTAAATGCAGCCTTGGTACTTCCGTAGACAAAATTGCTTTTTCTCCCTCTTACCCCTGACAAGGATGAAAGACCAATTATTCTTTCCAGATTCGTATTGCTTTTATCCATTGCAATAATACTCAGAATAGACACACCTCCCATATAATTGACCTCCATCATTTGCTTTGCTCCCTTGAAATCAGTGAGAGCTTTTTGGTTGTCTACTAAAAAACCTGCAGCATAGACTACAATATGAGGCTTTACAGAGAGATTGTAATAAAACTGATGATGAGAATCAAAATCAGCAGCATCAAAATACAAAACAAAAACTTTTGAGCGGTCAAGATTATTTGAATCAACAAAATGATCCAGAGATGTTGTATTTCGGGAAGCAGCAATGACTGTGAATCCTTTTTCAACATATTGTATCATACATTGTTTTGCTACATCTGAATTAGCACCCAGAATAAGAACGGTTTTGTTTGTGTTTTGATTCATAGGGCAAAGATAATTTTTTTATTAAACACTAATTTCACTAATTGCTTTTCACAAATGGACACAATTTTTCAAACTACTGTAGAAAAAATTGCGGCGGGTGAGATTTTGTCTCTTTTTTAAATATCC